>CAMKNF010000076.1 GCA_946414115.1 uncultured Ruminococcus sp.
ACCGAGATCTACACTCTTTCCCTACACGACGCTCTTCCGATCTCTGCGAATCCATAAACGGAAGCTTTGCAACGGAAGCAAGAGAAGCAACTGCGCCGTTACTGTCTCTGCCGTGCATCGGGTTTGCACCGGGAGCGAAAGGCTCGCCATACTTTCTGCCGTCTGGAGTTGAGCCTGTGTTCTTGCCGTAGGAAACGTTTGATGTGATTGTGAGGATTGAGGTTGTGGGAATACCGCCACGATACGTGTGATTCTGACGGAGGTAGCTGATAAAGGTATGAAGCACCTCTTTTGCAATCTCGTCAACTCTGTCGTCGTCATTGCCGTACTTCGGGAAATCTCCCTCGGTGATGTAGTCGGTAACAATGCCCTTTTCGTTTCTTACAACCTTAACCTTTGCGTACTTGATTGCAGAAAGCGAGTCGGCAACAACCGAAAAGCCTGCGATACCTGTTGCAAACCAGCGTGTAACGTGCTTGTCGTGCAGAGCCATCTGCAAACGCTCGTAGCAGTATTTATCGTGCATATAGTGAATGATGTTGAGCGCATTTACATAAACCTGTGCAAGCCACTTCATCATAGCCTTGTACTTGTCCATTACGTCATCATAGTCGAGGTAATCGCCCTCAACTGCACGATAATTCGGACCTACCTGTTCGCCGCTTACCTCGTCAACACCGCCGTTGATTGCGTAAAGCAGACACTTTGCAAGGTTGGCTCTTGCGCCGAAGAACTGCATTTCCTTGCCGATTTTCATTGAAGATACACAGCAGGCAATACCGTAGTCATCGCCGTGGAGCGGACGCATAAGGTCGTCGTTTTCGTACTGAACAGCGTGGTGCTTGATTGACATTTCTGCGCAGAAGCTCTTGAAATTCTCGGGGAGCTGCGTTGACCATAAAACGGTTAGGTTTGGCTCGGGAGCCGCACCTATGTTGTTGAGCGTGTTGAGGTAACGGAAAGACATCTTTGTAACAAGCGGACGACCGTCTGTGCCTATACCGCCGATTGACTCGGTTACCCATGTGGGGTCGCCTGCGAAAATCTGATTGTATTCGGGGGTACGTGCAAAGCATACCATTCTCAGCTTCATAATGAAGTGGTCAACGATTTCCTGAACCTCTTTTTCTGTGATTGTGCCCTCTGCAAGGTCACGGTAAGCGTAGATGTCGAGGAATGTTGAAGTTCTGCCGAGGCTCATAGCTGCACCGTTCTGCTCCTTGACTGCGGCAAGGTAAGCAAAGTACACAGCCTGAACAGCCTCTTTGAAGGTTGAGGCAGGCTTTGAAATGTCACAGCCATAGATGTTTGCCATCTGCTTGAGCATATGGAGCGCTCTGATTTGCTCGGAAAGTTCCTCACGCTCACGGATAACGTCGGAGTACATAATAATTCTTGTTGTGTCCTTCTGGTGCTGTTTGTCCTCGATAAGGCGGTCAACACCGTAGAGAGCAACACGGCGATAGTCGCCGATAATTCTTCCTCTGCCGTAAGCGTCGGGAAGTCCTGTGATGATATGATTTGAACGGCACTTTCTCATTTCGGGAGTGTATGCGTCAAACACGCCTGCGTTGTGAGTTTTTCTGTGAGTTGTGAAAAATTCTGTGATTTCGGGGTCAACCTCGTAGCCGTTATCTCTGCAAGCCTTTGTAGCCATTCTGATTCCGCCGTAGGGCTGGAGTGAACGCTTTAAGGGCTTGTCTGTCTGCAAGCCGACAATCTGCTCCTTGTCCTTATCTATATATGCCGCACCGTGTGAAAGGATTGTTGAAACAACCTTTGTATCCATATCAAGCACGCCGCCTGCTTCAATTTCCTGCTTTTTAAGCTCGCTTACCTGTTCCCAGAGGTCAAGCGTTGCCTGTGTGGGACCTTCAAGAAATTCACTGCCGCCGAAATAGGGAGTGTAGTTTCTGTGAATAAAATCTCTGACGTTGATTTCATTTTCCCATGCGCCGCCTTTAAAATCTCTCCATTCGTTTCTCATCGTAAAACCTCCGTTTGTAGAATATTATAATTGTTGGTAAAATTTACTAATTAAAAAAAGCCGACTTTGTCCGAGCTTTCGCCCAGACGGTCGGCTTTGAATCGTTATACTTCACGTGGTTAATTCCACTGTTCCGTCAGTCATATAACACCATTAAAATAACATTTTTCTTGTCGGTTGTCAATACTTTTACGGCAAGAAAAAAACTTCTGCGTTTCGCAAAAAATTCACTCGCCAAAATACATTTTTTTAAGCAGTTTTATACCAGTCGGCGTTCTGAATATTTTTTCCTCTGCGCTAACGACAGCGTTAATGCTTGCTCCGTCCTCAAAAAGATTTACAAGAAAGTCCGCTTCAACAAGAATCCGGTACGGCTTTGAGTCAATCTGACTGTATGTATGGTGATGACCGACAAGGTAGCAGACCTTTCCGATAAAATTGCTGTCGTAACCGAGCTTTGAAAGCAGTTTTTCAGCCTCGGCTGGTCCTTCAAGCTCCTGATATTTTCCTGCGCTTGAGTTGTATTTAAGCTCGCTTTGTTTTATGCCGATGTCGTGGACGATTGCGGAAATCTCAAGGAGGTTTTGGCTGTCTGTATCAAGACCTTCTCCCTCGCCGATTGTCTTTGCAAAGGAAAAAACTTTTAGAAAATGGTTTATTCTTCGTAAATCAGTGCCAAAATATTCTATCATAGCTTCAATTACTTTGCCTGTGTTTTTCATATATTTCTCCTAATCGTTGGTTGCCGCATTTATGTTTCATATGCTCTGCGGACACGGAGTGAGTGTCCCTACGGCTGTAATACAAATGTTTCGGCAATAAAAATGTTTTTCTTGGTGAATTTGGAATTTAACAAATAATGCTATTTCTTTTTAAGCGTTTTTATATATGCAAACGTCTTTTCCTCGCCTTCATCACGAAGCATTACAAGCAGTTTATTAAGCAATTCCTCTGTATTCGGGTGCATTCTGTGTTTTCCTTTTATGCGCAGGAAATACGTATACGGATCGCTGTCCTTATAATCTTTGCCGTTGTAGATTTTGCTTGCCGCCACACGGTCGCAGAACATTTCTATCACGTAACGTACTGGCATTTCCACGTTTTCAATCTGCTTTGTTTTCGGGTTGTAGTCGTTCCAGTATTCGTAATGGTGGCGGTTTCTTCCCTTGTGGTGCATCCACGCAAGCGAACAGCCGTATATTTCACGCTCACGCTCGTTCGGACTTCTTGTGCCCTGAAAAAACCTTGCTCCGGGGATAAACTCCGTCGGACTGTATTTTGACAAATCGTGCCTTAAACCCTGCCAGAGTATTCCTGCTCTTGCACAGTTTGCAATAACCTTGTGCCTGTGCTTTGTAATTGTTCTGAAATGCTTAATCGGATGTGCCATAAAAAATCACCATATACATATTACCACATTTTTAAATGGAATAAAATATGTCTTGCCTTATTTAATAAAAAAAGTTATAATGTAGAAAAGGTTAATAATTTGTAATATTTTGAAAGGTTATGTTATGAAAAAATACTTATTCATTGCGCTGTTGTGTTTTATTCTGACAGTCAACTGTCTGCTCAGTGCTTTTGGCAGCGTAATACATATTAACAAAAATAAGTCTGCTTTCAGCACAACCCCTACGGAAACAGTAACGATTGAAAGTCCTACCTATAAAATTGACTCAAAAGAACCTCTCACTCTCTCTGTCGGTGAATCAAAGGTTATTGCAATATCAAAAGACGAAGAAAAAAAGCTGCGCAAATGGACAAGCAGTGATGTTAATATTGCAACTATAGACAGCGGCGGCAGAGTTGACGCAAAAAAAGAAGGTAATGCAACCGTAACTGCACTGTTCAGCGACAACAAAAAGTACGAGTGTAAGGTCACAGTTGTTAAGGCTGAAAAAGAGGAGGTCGACAGGTTTTCAACCTGCATCACTGCAAACAGCGATGTCCTTAAGGAAAATCTTGCCTCAAAGAATAAAAATAATCCGTATTCAATCTATGTCAACCGAAAGCAAAACTGCGTTACCGTTTACACCTATGACGAAAGCGGGAAATATACCGTTCCTGTCAGGGCGATGGTCTGCTCCTGCGGAAAGAACAACGGTACAATCACAGGCACTTACGGAATTTATTTCAAGCGTGAATGGCATTCTTTGTTTGACAATGTGTACGGTCAGTACGTCAGCGGAATATCGGGTGATTATCTTTTCCACTCTGTTCCTTATTATACTAAATCTTCCGATGATTTAGAGGTTGAGGAGTTTAACAAGCTTGGCTCAAACGCTTCTCTTGGCTGTGTAAGGCTTTCGGTTTCCGACACAAAGTGGATTTACGATAACTGTGCAAAAAATACTGAGGTTAAAATTTATGACGACGATAATCCGGGGCCGCTCGGCAAGCCGGAAACAATAAAAATCACCGATTTAAAATGCGGCTGGGATCCGACTGACGATAATAAAAGCAATCCCTATTACAACAAAACTCCTATAATTACGGGAGCAAAGAACTGTGAGATTAAAAAAGGCGAAAACTTTTCCCCGATGGATAATATAAAAGCCGTTGACACCTGTTCAAACGATATTACAGACAAGATTGCTGTAACGGGAAACGTAGTCACTTCAAGGGTTGGCAAATACAAGGTGACGTATTCCGTAACCGACAGTCTGCACAGAAGTACAAGCGTTGATATTACGGTTACGGTGACGGAAAAATAAAAGAACGTTTTTTGGTAGAAAATATGAATAACAAAAAATTACCTAAAAGAAAACAATTAAGATTAAAGAACTTTGATTATTCTCAAAATAACGCATTCTTCATTACTATTTGCATTCACAATCGTAATCGTCTACTCGGCGAAGTTAAAGAAACATCTGTAGGGGCGACCCTATGTGGTCGCCCGAATTATCCCCACAAAATGATTGAAAAATGGCTTTTTGAAATTCAAAATAAGTACTTAAATACAAAAATTGATTATTATGTCATTATGCCTGATCACATACACTTTATTCTCTTCATTGAGGGCGACCACACAGGGTCGCCCCTACAGGATATTATAGGTTGGTTTAAAACAATGACAACAAATGATTATATTAAAGGTGTGAAGAATAAACTGTACGAACCTTTTAATAAACATTTTTGGCAAAGGAATTATTTTGAGCACGTGATTAGAAATGAAAATGACCTATTTGAATGCCGAAAATATATTGAACAAAACTTATTAAAATGGATAATTGATAAAAAGTAATGCCCGAGGGATAAAAACCTCGGGCATTTTTAAATTAAATTTTAGCGTTAATTCTGCGGCTTTGCCTTAACAGCCTTGCTGTCAAACAGCTTTACAAGCGTTGCATTGTCGGCTGTACCTGTAGCCTTGATTCCGTTATTTTTCTGGAAGCTTTTAACAGCCACTTGTGAAATTTCTCCGTAATAACCTGTTATATTTTCTTTGTCGTCAACATATCCGAGGTCATACAGACGCTGCTGCATAATCTTAACATTGCCGTTTTCGTCCTCATATTTAAGTGAAAGCTTGTCAAGCTTTATTTTGTATTTATCGGCAACCGATGTTGTTGCGGCAGCCGCAGTCGTCGCTTTGGTTGCAGGCGCAGTAGTTGCTGTCTGATTATTATTTGCAGGTGTTGTTGCCGCAACAGTTGCAGTAGTTTTTGAAGCCTCGTCATTTGTAGCCGTGCTTTTCTTTAATGACGGATACATAAATTCTACCATTTTGTTGAGAGTATCAAGAGCACTTCTACCCTGACGGTTCATCTCATCGGCAGATACCATAAGAGTTTTTCCGCTCTTAACGGCAGTCAGCTTGCCTAAAACCGCATCAGCTTTGATTGCATTCAGCGTAGCCTCGTCAGCATAGAAAATAAAGTTAGGATTTGCAACCTTTAAGGTATTTACATCAACCTTGTTTTCATCAATATTTACAGCCGCATTCACAGCTCCCGTATAACCGAGGAGCATATCACCGTATGTTCCGCTTGTCATAAGCTTTAAGTTGTTGTCCTCATAAAAAAGATAGCAAACGGTGTAGAGAATATCGGAATTGACCGCCGTCTTAACCGAGGATTTCACCTGCTCCATATTGCCGATAAGGTCGTCATAAGCCGACGCACCCTTATTTGCACCCGTTACCTTACCGCCGAGGATTTTTCCGAGAGTAACGTAATTTGTCTCAAGCGATTTCGGAGTTTTAGCCTGCGACATTGTAATAACCTTAATGTTCTCTTTTTCAAGGTTTTCCTTAACGGTATTGTCAAGACCTTCGCCTGCAAAGACAATATCGGTTTCGTAGGTTTTGATTTTCTCCACATCGGGAGAGTTCTGCGAACCAACGCTCGGCACAACGCTGAGCCAATCCTGATTGACCTCGTCACTTCTGCCGACCATTTTGATGTCGTAGCCTGTGTACGAAATTATGTCAGCGGTTGACGCATCAAGAACAACAATGTTCTTCGGCTCGCTTTCTATTATGATATTTGCTACCTCAACAGGATAGTCGTCGTTTCCGCAGCCGGTGAATGTAACGGCAACCGACAGTGCAATAACAAATGCAAGCGCAATTGAAACTATTCTTTTTCTCATACTATTCCTCCGAATATTTCATCTATCAGCAAAACAGCGACTCAACGTACTGCTTTGCGCAACGTGGTGAACGTCCGCCCCTTGAAAGAGCAAACCTCTCCGCACCCATCTCAAGCTCTTCGTCGCTCATTTCAATACCCTTCTGCCTTGCAAGAGCAATTACAATGTCGACAAATTCCTTTTTGGTGGGGATTGAGTAACAAACTGCAAGTCCGAAACGGTCGGAAAGCGAAAGGCTCTCCTGCATATTGTCACGTGTATTTACATCGTCGTCGGTTCTGTCGGAAAAGCTTTCCTTGACAAGATGACGGCGGTTTGAAGTCGCATAAATAAGCGCATTGTCGGGACGAGCCGCAAGTCCGCCCTCTAAAACAGCCTTGAGCGTTGTATAGCTCTGGTCCTGCTTCTGAAACGAAAGGTCGTCAATGAAGATGATAAATTTCATCGGCAAAGCGGCAATTTTGTCAACGAGTATCGGGAAATCGATAAGACGCTCCTTGGGAATTTCAACAATTCTCAAGCCGTCCTTGCGAAACTCGTTTGCAATAGCCTTAACGGTTGAGCTTTTGCCCGTACCCTTGTCGCCGTAAAGCAGGCAGTTGTTACAGCTTTTGCCCTCGATGAAGGATTTTGTGTTGTTTACAACCATATCCCTCTGAATTTCGTAGCCCGTAAAGGAGTCCATATCAATTCTGTCGGGGTGCAAAACAGGCTGAATATCGCCGTCACGCCAGATAAACGCCTTGTAGCGTGCAAAGATTCCGCAGCCGTTCTCCTTGTAATAACGTGCTACATTTTTAAGCGAGCCGTCAAACATCTTAAAACTCGGCGCACAGTCGCCCGCTTCCCAGCGTGGCAGAGAATCGGCAATTTCCTTGATTTCATCATAGTATTTGTAGGCTTTGAGTACTTCCTCGGACGTAAGCGAAGACGCCGCAAGTATAGCCTCGCAGTCTCGCTTTACAGCCTTGAGCACGTTGTCGGGCAGGGTATCGTATTTTCCTGCCACCGCAGCCCTTGTAAAGCAGTTTTCATCAAACAGTGCGGCCTCGGTCATAGCATAAGCAAGTCTGTTACTGAAACCTCTCTCGCTTATGAGAGAATAAAAGTCGCCGTATGCGTTAAGAAATTCGTCAGGCTCGCTGTCGAGAGAAAGCAACAGCTTGTAGTAAGCCTTGACAACGCTTCTTTTCATAATTCCTCTGAAAACCGAAAGTGAGGAAAGAAGTAATTTTGTCCTGTTGACATTATTCATCAATTATCATCCCAATCAACCCTTATTGTACGCTTTTTTTGCGATTAAGTCAATGTTTTTTGCAAACTTACACAATTCGGTTTTGAGGTGTGCCGTTTAAGAATGCTCTTATGTTATCGGCTACTATATTCATAAGACGAACTCTTGTTTCAACGGGCGCCCACGCAATGTGCGGAGTCATAATGCAGTTTTTTGCGCCCATAAGAATACAGTCCTCCTCCATAGGCTCGACCTTCAGCGTGTCAATAGCCGCACCGCCAAGGTGACCGCTCTGCAATGCATCAAACAAATCCTGCTCGACCATAACCCCACCACGTGCTGTGTTGACAAACAATGCGCCCTTTTTCATCTTTGCAAATGCGTTTTTATCAAACATATTTTCCGACTTACTGTTTAAAGGACAATGCACAGAAACAATGTCGCTTTGTTCAAGCAGAGTTTCAAAGCCGACAAATTCCACTCCGTCAGCCTGCTTTTCGGAACGGTTGTAGGCAATCACCCTCATTTCAAATGCATTCGCAATTTTTGCAACAGCTCTGCCGATATTTCCGAAGCCGACAATACCGAGCGTTTTTCCTGCAAGCTCCGAAAGCGGATAGACAAACGGAGAAAAAGTTTTACTGCGTTTCCAGCGTCCGTCCTGAACGTATTTATTGTAGTTGGAAGTGTTGTTGAAATGCTCAAGAATAAGAGCAAAGGTGTGCTGTGCAACAGCGTTAGTTGAGTAAGAGCCTGCGTTGCATACAGCGATATTATGCGCTTTGCAGTAGTCAATGTCGATGTTATTGTAGCCAGTTGCAAAAAGCCCGATATATTTCAGATTTTTTGCCGGTCTTAATGTGTTTTTATCAAGCAGGGTTTTGTTGCAAACCACCATATCTGCATCGGCAATTTTCTCGGCAACCTCGTCATAGCGCAGAAGTCCGTATTCCTCCACTTCTCCGAACTGCTTAAGAATATCGGCATTTACAAGATTGTCAAGCACCGTCTGTGCGTCTGTAAGTACGATTTTCATATGACCACTCCGATATATTTATTTTTTGATTATCCCTTTAAGCAAGATTTATTTTCAGTCGATATTAATCAGATAAACTATAATTTAATGCGGAATTCGGAATTAGGAATGCGGAATTGTGGTCGAGTGGATAGGTTGTAATAATTCAAAAGTTTGGTGCCCGAATTAATTTATATGCGGCTTTGCCGCAGGTGTGAATTTTTTTGTATTTTTCATTAATGTAGGGAACGGTCTTGACCGTTCCGAT
>CAMKNF010000077.1 GCA_946414115.1 uncultured Ruminococcus sp.
AACCGAATATGACCGCAAAGCAGATTGAAAAAGAGGTTCAGCGGCAAGCCGTACTCTTTGAGGAACAATGTCAGAATGGAACAGCTCCCACAGACGGCAGAATGAAATTAGCCGATTTTGTGCCGATATACCTTGAAAACGCAAAGCACAGACTTTCGCCCGTTGTGTATGAAAAGTATTGCCGAATGCTCGACATTGCTATTATCCCAATGCTCGGACATATGAAACTAAAGGACATCAAGCCTATTCACGTACAGAGGTTTGTAAACGCCCTTGAAGAGCGCATAACTCACCTTGACGGCACAGGCGGCAAGCTATCGGCTTCAACCGTGCGCAGATACTACACAATGGTTCAATCAGTCTTGCACAGTGCCTATAAGCTCGGTTTAATCGGCGTAAATCCTGCCGACAGCGACCGTATAACCTTACCAAAGGTAGAGGAGCAGAAAACGGAAATATTCAACGATGAAGAGCTTGCAAAACTTCTTGACTATTTAGAGGGTGAGCCGCTGCAATTCAGATTATTAATTCACCTTGCACTAAATACGGGGTGTCGCCGTGGTGAGCTTGTCGGCTTGAAGTGGAGCGACATAAACTATAAAACGGGTATTCTGACCGTGAGCCGCAGTAATTACAAGCTGACGGGTGAAACGGAAATAAAGAGCAAAGCGACAAAGACAGGCAAGAGCAGAGAAATAATGTTACCGCCGTATTGTCTTGCAATGATGAAGCAGTTTAAGGCACAGCAGGCACAAACACAATTAATGCTCGGTGACCGTTGGCAGGGTGATAACTGGATATTCACGCAGGCAGACGGAAAGCCTATGTACCCGACAACGCCAACACAGTGGTTCAGCAAGTTTTTAAAGCGCAACGGACTTGAACACAAAAAGTTTCACGCCTTGCGGCATACCTCGGCAACGCTTCTGTTGAGCAACGGAACGAACATAAAGAACGTAGCTTCAAGGCTCGGACACGCACAGTTAAAGACAACAAACCGATATGTTCACGCAGTAGAGCAGGCAGAAAAGGAAGCCGCAAACACCTTTGAAACGCTTTTGAACACGAACAGAAAAAGAGCCTGACGGCTTGAAGAAATACGGAAATAAAAACAGGCTATGCACTCCGTAAAATGAATGAAGTGTATAGCCTTTATGTTTTTGTAATTCAAAGCAAAATAAAGTGTTTTAAAGTGATTAAAAATAAAAGAAAATTGCACAATAAACGGCAAATAAACAGCAAAACGCTCTATAATTCTTTTAAAGAAATAGAATAACCGCAGCGGAAAAGCTCTGAAAACGGCTTTCCAATGCGGTTTTTACGTTGGAGCTGATAACGGGATTCGAACCCGTGACCTCGTCCTTACCAAGGACGCACTCTGCCTACTGAGCTATATCAGCTTATTCATTTTTGTGCAACGTCTGCTTTGCAAGTGACGTCTTTTAATATCATACCACATATATCCGACAATTTCAAATGTTTTTTGAAAAAAGTGAAAAAATTTTTTACGCATTTTTTAAAATTGCAGATTTACAGGGCTAAAAGCTAAAAAATAATCAAAAAACACTTGATTATTGCAAAGAACGGTGCTATAATCATAATGTTAAATATCTTAAAGTAAAGGAGTGGGCAGCAAACCCGCTCCTTTGTATTTTGGAAATCGGGAGGTATTTTATGGCTAAAAGCAAGGGCGGCGTTACCGTTTCAAAGGTTCGGGAGCTTTGCGAGCCTATCGTAAAGGACTTCGGTCTTTCACTCTGGGACGTCCGCTATGAAAAAGAGGGCGCAGATTGGTATCTGCGTATCTTCATCGACAAGGAGGACGGCGTTGATATTACGGACTGCGAAAAGGTTTCACGTGCAATCAACACTCCGCTTGACGAGCTTGACCCCATTGAAAACGCATACTGCCTTGAGGTCTGCTCACCCGGAATTGAGCGTGAGCTTGTTCGTGACGAGCATTTTATGCAGTTCATCGGCGCTGACATTATGGTGAGAATGCGCCGTCCGATTGAGGGGATAGGCAAGGACTTCTGCGGCGTATTAAAGGGTTACGACGATGGTATGGTTACAATTGCCGACCACAGCGGCGAAAACGAGGTTACTATCAACAAAAAGGACGCCGCCTGGATTAAGCTTGATGATTTTGACTGATAAGTTGACAATAATATTTAGAAAAGGATGATTGGAAAAATGACTAACAAGGATTTATTTGAAGCATTGAGAATGTTTGAAAAGGAAAAGGATATTCCGATGGATTATATGCTTCAGCAGATTGAAAAGGCTATCGTTATCGCCTGCAAAAACTACTACGGCGGCAACGAAAACGTAGTATTCAACATTGTTCCCGATAAGAACACATTTGACGTAAAGCTTGTAAAAACAGTTGTTGACGAGGTTTATGACCCGAATTTTGAAATTACAAGAGAGGACGCCGAGAAAATCAACAAGAGAAAGATTTACAGCATCGGCGACGAGGCGCAGATTCCGCTTGACCCCAAAAAGCTCGGCAGAATCGCAGTTTCAGCCGCAAGAAACGTAATCCGTCAGGGAATCCGTGCAGGCGAAAAGGGACAGACGCTTATTGAGTTCCAGAGCAAGCTCGGCGAAATCGTTACCGCACAGATTGAGAGAATCGACCCCAAGAGCGGAATTGCCACAATCAAAATCGGCAAGGCAGAGGCTATGCTCCCAAAGAGCGAGCAGATTGGCTGCGGCGAGCTTAAAGAGGGCGACCACGTCAAGGTTTATATTGCAGACGTAAAGGACAACGAAAGAGGCCCTCACGCTATTATTTCAAGAACTCACCCCGGCTTTGTAAAGCGTATGTTTGAACAGCAGGTTCCCGAAATTTTTGACGGAATTGTAGAAATCAAGTCTATCTCTCGTGAGGCAGGTTCTCGTACAAAGATGGCTGTTTCAAGCAACAATCCCGACATTGACGCAATCGGCGCATGCATCGGTGCAAAGGGTGCAAGAGTAAACAGCATTGTCGAGGAGCTCGGCGGCGAGAAAATCGACATTATCGAATACAGTGACGAGCCTGAAAAGTACATTTCAGCGGCGCTTTCACCTGCCACCGTATGCAAGGTTGAAATTGTTGACGAGGAAAACAAGAGCTGTAAGGCAACAGTTCCCGACGGTCAGCTTTCACTTGCAATCGGCAACAAGGGTCAGAACGCAAGACTTGCCGCAAGACTCACAGGCTGGAGAATTGACATTCGTCCCGAAAGCGGTTTCTACGGCGAGGACGAAGAGGACGAAGCAGAAACAGTTGAAGAAACAACAGAAGAATAATTCGGAATTGATTTGAAAAGTTTGTTTGATGATTTTATGTTGCTATAACGGTAACGTTTCGGGACGTGTAGGAACCCGTCCCCTACGGCTATAAATGAAACGTTTGTATTACATTCGTAGGGACACGGCGTGCCGTGTCCGAGGTGATGATGAAACTTAACAAATTATATCCTCGAGGTAAAATATGAAAAAAGTTCCTTTAAGAAAATGTACCGGGTGCGGCGAGATGAAAGAAAAGCGTGAGCTTATCCGTGTTGTCAAAGCGCCCGAAAAGAAAGATGAAAACGGCAATGTGATTTCGGGCGGAGAAATTTCGCTTGACCTTACGGGCAGAAAATCAGGCAGAGGAGCGTATGTCTGCAAAAACACAGACTGCTTTGAAAAGGCACGAAAGGCACGAAGATTTGAACGCTCGTTAAGCTGTAAAATCCCCGAGGACGTTTACGAGCAGATGAGCGCAGAGCTTGAAAATGCATCGGAAGATTAAGAGGTGAATAAAAATGAACGACAGAATTTTATCGCTTCTCGGTCTTTGCAGGCGAGCGGGAAAGCTCGTAATCGGCGCCGACCCGACAATCGAGTCGATTAACAAGGGCAAGTCAAAAATCGTGATTTTTGCAAACGACTTTTCAAAAAACAGCATTAAACCCGTGCTCACAGCGGCACATTCAGGCAATATCAAAGCATTTTGCATAAACAGGAGCAAGGATGAATTAAGCTTTGCACTCGGCAAGCTGTGCGGAGTGCTTTCGGTGGAGGATAAGGGCTTTGCCGACAAGCTTTCACAGCTTATTGAAAATGAAAACGAACAGGGAGGAGAATTATATGATTAAATATAAGGTTAAGGACGCAGCGAATGATTTTGGGGTTCCCAACAAGAAGATTACCGAGATTCTCGAAAAACACTGCGGTGTTACAAAAAAGACTATGACTTCGCTCGAGGAAAGCGAGCTTGACGTAATTTTTGACGTTATCACAAAGGAAAACAGCGTTGAAAGCTTTGACGCTTACTTTGCAACACGCAACAAAAAGCTTGAGGAAGCACCCGAAAATCAGGCGCAGACTCCAAAAGAGGAGAAGAAAGCCGAAAAGAAGAGCGAAAATAAAAACAAGCCGAAGACTGATAAAAAGGCTGAAAAGGCAGATAATAAACCCAAGGCTGACAAAAAGGAAGCTGCCCCTCAGAATGTCGAGGTTAAAAGCGAGGAGGAAACAACCACCCGCAAGCGCAGAGTTATCGACACACGTGCCACGAACATTGACGTTGAGCGTTACAACTCAAAGTATGACGATATGGCAAGCGACAGCTCCAAGATGAGAAGCACGGACAATACGGTTAAAAAGCAGAAGTTCTCTAACCGTTCGCAGAAGCAGAAGGGCAGACGTCAGGGAAAGAGAGAAACAGAGGCAGAGCGCTTGAAGCGTATTGCGCTTGAGCGTAAGCAAAAGCCGATTACCGTTCAGATTCCCGATGAAATCGTTGTTTCCGAGCTTGCCTCAAGGCTCAAGGCTACCGTAGCCGAGGTTGTTAAAAAGGCGTTCCTTATGGGCTCAATGGTAACTGCTACCGATACAATCGACTTTGACACAGCTTCACTTATCGCAATGGAATTTCACGCAAAGGTTGAAAAAGAGGTTGTTGTTACAATCGAGGAGAGAATTATTGACGACAGCGAGGACGACGATGCAAATCTCGTTGGCAGAGCTCCCGTAGTTGTAGTTATGGGACACGTTGACCACGGTAAAACCTCAATCCTCGACGCTATTCGTCACGCAAACGTAACCGCAGGCGAAGCAGGCGGTATCACACAGCATATCGGTGCTTACAGAGTTAAAATCAACGACCAGCCGATTACATTCCTTGACACACCCGGACACGAGGCGTTCACAACAATGCGTGCAAGAGGTGCGCAGGTAACGGATATTGCAATCCTCGTTGTTGCGGCTGACGACGGAATTATGCCCCAGACTGTTGAGGCTATCCACCACGCAAAGGCGGCAGGCGTTTCCGTAATCGTAGCAATCAATAAGATGGATAAACCCGGTGCAAATCCCGAGGCAGTAAAACAACAGCTCACCGAGCACGAGCTTATTCCCGAGGAATGGGGCGGCGACACACCGTGTATTCCCGTTTCTGCAAAGACAAAGGAAGGTCTTAACGACTTGCTCGAAATGGTACTTCTCGTTGCCGAAATGAAGGAGCTTAAGGCTAACCCCGACAGAGCCGCAAAGGGTACTGTAATCGAGGCTCGTCTTGACAAGGGCAGAGGTCCTGTTGCAACAGTGCTTGTTCAGAACGGTACGCTCCATAAGGGCGACACAATCATCGCAGGCACCTGCGTGGGCAGAGTGAGAGTAATGACAAACGACAAGGGCGAGAGAGTTCAGGAAGCAGGTCCGTCAGTGCCTGTTGAGATTACGGGACTTGACGAAGTGCCTGTTGGCGGCGACATCTTTGACGCAGTATCAGACGAACGCCTTGCAAGAACTCTTGTTGACCAGAGAAAGGCGGCAAAGAAAGAGGAAATCTTCAATGCGCAGACCAAGGTTACTCTTGACAACCTCTTTGACCAGATGAAGCTCGGCGAGGTTAAGGAGCTTCAGATTATCGTAAAGGCAGACGTTCAGGGCTCTGTTGAGGCTGTTAAGCAGTCGCTTGAAAAGCTCTCGAACGAGGAAGTAAGAGTAAATGTAATCCACGGCGCAGTTGGCGCAATCAATGAATCAGACGTAATGCTTGCAGAGGCGTCAAACGCAATTATCGTAGGCTTTAACGTACGTCCCGATTCCGTAGCCGCAGAAAACGCAGAGCGTTCGGGAATCGATATGCGACTTTACAGCATCATCTACGACTGCATAAACGAGATTGAAACGGCTATGAAGGGTATGCTTGCTCCCAAGACGAGAGAGGTTGTACTCGGTATGGCTGAGTGCCGTAACGTCATCAAAATCAAGTCGGTCGGCACAATCGCAGGCTCATACGTTAAGAGCGGTAAAATCCAGCGTGGCGGCGGTGTAAGAGTTATCCGTGACGGTATTGTAATTGCCGAGGATACAATCGGCTCGCTCCAGAGATTCAAGGACGCCGTAAAAGAGGTAAACGAGGGCTACGAGTGCGGTATCGGACTTGAAAAGTTCAACGACCTCAAAGAGGGCGATATGTTCGAGGTTTATACTATAGAAGAATATCGTGATTAATAAAATTCTGAATGCGGAATGCGTAATTCGGAATTGATTATACGGAAACATTGTGTGGTGAATTTACGTTCATATACAGGCAACGTTTCGGGACGTCAAGGATGCCGTCCCCTACGGCGATACAGGAAATGTTTATTTTCAGCCGTAGGGACACGGCGTGCCGTGTCCTCACATAAATTAATTTGTAAAGACCAACTAAAATATTAGTAGGTGATAAAATGGCAAGTCACAGAATAGAAAGAACAACCGAAGATATAAAGCGTGAGCTTACGGCGATTTTCCGTGAGCTTAAGGACCCTCGTGTTACGCAGGCGTTTTTGTCAATCGTAAGGGTTGAGGTTACAAACGACCTCTCCTACTGCACGGTGCAGATAAGCGCAATCGAGGGACTTGACAGAGCAAAACAAGCCGTAAAGGGACTTAAATCTGCTTCGGGATTTATCCGCAGAGAGCTTGGTCACAGACTAAAGCTCCGCCACGTTCCCGAGCTGATTTTCAACGCCACAGACAGCATTGAGTACAGCGCTCACATCAGCCGTATCTTAAACGACCTTGACGTTGAGCAGAATGAGGAAGAAAATGATGAATCTGTATGAGATAGCCCGCTTTCTTGAGGCTCACGACAATTACGAAATCCTTACCCACGCATACCCCGACGGCGACACGCTCGGAAGCGGCTTTGCACTCTGTATGGCGCTCCAGCAAATCGGCAAGAACGCAAGGGTAATCACAACAAACGTTCCGTCAAAATTTCTCTATCTTCTTAACGGCGTAAAACAGCAGATTTTCGAGGCTGAAACAATAATCAGCACAGACGTTGCCGCCGACAGCCTTTTAGGCTCGAATATGGGAAAGTATATCGGTAAGGTGGACGTGTGTATTGACCACCACGGCTCAAACACGTTTACCGCAAAGGCGAAATTTGTCGATAAATTTGCGGCGGCAAACTGCGAAATCATTTATAAGCTTTTGCAGAGAATGAACGTGAGAATCACAAAGGAAATTGCAAACTGCCTTTATACGGGAATTTCCACAGACACAGGCTGTTTCAGGTACACCAATACTACGGCGGAAACTATGCGTGTTGCGGCAAGTCTTATGGACTTCGGCTGTGACACCGCCTACATAAACAAGGCTATGTTCGAAACCAAGTCGAAGGAAAAAATCAAGCTTGAACACGCTGTTTACAACACAATAAAGTACTGTGCCGACGGCAGATGCGCCATTATCTACACAACGCTTGAAATGATGAAAAGCCTTGACGTCGGCGACGACGAAATGGAGGGGCTTGCTTCAATCCCACGTCAGATTGAGGGCGTTTTAATCGGCATTACAATGCGTGAAAAGGAAGGCGGATTTTTCAAGATTTCCGTTCGCACAAACGGCAACATAAACGCTTCCGATTTCTGCTCGCAATTCGGCGGCGGCGGTCACCCTGCGGCGGCAGGCTGTACAATTGAGGGCGACCTCAAAACGGTGCGAAATAAGCTTATAAAAGCGGCGGAGAAGTTCCTATGAACGGCGTATTGTTGATTGACAAGCCGCAGGAATTTACGTCGTTTGACGTTGTTGCGGTGATAAGAAGACTGTCGGGGCAGAAGAAAATCGGTCATACGGGAACGCTCGACCCCAACGCAACGGGCGTCCTTGTTGTGCTTTTAGGCAATGCGACAAAGGCGCAGGATTTGATTTTAAATCACGATAAAACCTATGTTGCGGATTTTAAACTCGGCATCACGACCGACACGCTCGACATATGGGGCAAGGTGACAAATGAAAAAAAGTCCTCACTTTTGCGTGAGGATATACAAAATATAATCCCCGAATTTACAGGGGAAATCAGTCAGCTTCCGCCTATGTTCTCTGCTGTTCAGAAGAACGGTCAAAGGCTCTATGACCTTGCAAGACAGGGGATAGAGGTTGAGCGTGAGAGCAGAAATGTTACAGTTTACAGCCTTGAACTGCTCGGCTTTGACGAAGAAACGCAGAGCGGAACATTAAAGGTTGCCTGCTCAAAGGGAACGTATATCCGCACTCTGATTGACGATATGGGCAGAAAACTCGGAGTCGGCGCAGTGATGACAGGACTTAAGAGAACGTCAGCCTGCGGTTTTGACATCTCGGACTGCATAACGCTTGACAGGGCAAGAGAGCTTTCAGAAAGCGGCAAGCTTGAAGAAAAGCTGTTAAGCGTTGAGAGCCTTTTTGAAAGCCTTGGATATGTAAGCGTGTCTGACGCACAGGCAAGACGTTTTTCAAACGGCGGCGCACTCGACATTGACAGAACGCATCTGAAAAAGCTTGACGTAAAAGACGGCGAAATTTTCAGAGTAAAGGACAAGGAAAATAACTTCCTCGGACTTGGCGTTGTTGATTTGGAGCATAGATTGCTTAAAATATTTAAATTGTTTTAGTTCAGCACCTTTTCGTAGGGACACGGCGAGCCGTGTCCACACAAAAATTGTAATGCAATTTTTGTGAATGGGACGTTTGGGAAGCCGTCCCCTACTACCTTGTTAAAACTAAAAATACACAAATTGTGTGAAATATAAAATCAGCTTTTGATAATAA
>CAMKNF010000078.1 GCA_946414115.1 uncultured Ruminococcus sp.
GAGATCTACACTCTTTCCCTACACGACGCTCTTCCGATCTGTTGAATTTTTTAGCAAGTAAATACAATAATTATTATAGGTAATAGATATGTTTTTAATTAATTAAGTGCAAAAGGGTATGCCTCAAAATTGAATCCGGAAAGTAATGCGTGAATTTTTTATGTAAGCGCAATATCCGAAATTATGCAGTTCACAAATTGATTTTACTATTGAAAGGCCCAGACCGCTTCCGCTTTTGTTTGCAAGCCTTCTATATGGCTCAAAAATTTCAGTCAGGTCGTTGTTATCAATACCGTTGCAATGATTGCTGATTAAAAGATTGTTTTTACACAGCGCAATTTTTATACTGCTTTTGTCATCGGTGTATTTTATTGCATTGTCAATCAGATTTGACAGCATTCTTTCAACTAACAGCCTGTCGGCAAATATATTTATATTTTCATTTTGTTCAATCTTTATTTCAGTGCCGTATCTGTGAATTATCTTGTTTAACGTTTCGTTAAGATTAATATTTTCCTTGTTAAGTAAGTAGCTGTCCGAATCGAGCCGTGACAGCTCAAGCATATTTTCGATAAGTCGGTTTGCAGATTCCGAGCAGTCTAAAATATTTTTTGCACATTCGGTTTGTGCCTCATTGTCTGAAAACTCAAGCATAGTTTCGGCATTGCCTCCGATGATGAAAAGGGGAGTTTTAATGTCGTGTGCAATTGCGCTTGTCACGCTTTTTCGTTCTTTCTCAAGGTATAACTGTCGAGTTACGTTTCGGCGGGAGATTATCCATATAATCGGTGCGGAAATAATAAGTAAAGCGGCGATATAAATCAGCATCAAAAGGATTCGTTCATAACAATCGTCAAGCACATTGATTTGCTCGGCATACGTTACGGTTAAACTGCTGTCTGATATTTTATCGGAATTGAAGTAGATATATGTGAATGAATTTTCTTTAACTGCCTTTTCAAAAAATTCCTCTGAATGGATATTAATTATCTTTTCGGCTTTTGAAATCAAGCCGCTCTCCGAATAACCTCCGCAGACAAAATCGCTTAAAATAATGCTGTCGCACTTTTTGCCCGATTTTTTGAGCTTACAATTCTGAATATCCTTTGGAGCAAGATAAAATTCTTCGACAGTGTTTTCTGCGTTGTAATCACTTCCTTTGAGCATTGACGGAATTATTTCAACCTTTTTTGGGTAAATTTTCTTTCCGTCGGAGGAGATGTAAAATTCAGTCAGCAAAAGTAAATATTCGCTTATTCCGTCAGATCTGATACTCAGCAGGTCTGTTATTTTTTTGTACTGCTCATCGGTTGCAGAGCTTCTGAAATTTTCAAAACTGACAAACCCCATAACCGATTCGTAGTCGTTGTCGTAAAAATCAAGGGCAAGCTTGTTTTCACTTTTTTCAAACTCATCTCCGTTACTGTCGGTTATGATGATTTCCGAGTTTTTTGCTCTGCCTGAATTGAGCAGAAAATCTGCAAAGCTTTTGTCTGCAAAAGAAGCATTTTTTAAATTTGAGGTGAGCACATTGAAATTGTTTTCTGCATTTTTAATAAGCTGTGATTTTTCACTCTCAAACATAAGGTAAAAGAAAACTGAAAAAATCAGCACGCTTAGTACCAGCAAAGCCGAAATCACCCTGCAAAACATTTTTCTGTGTTCTTTATAAAGTCGCTTTCTCATTTTTCGTCCTCTAATTTGTAACCACGACGGCGAAGCGTTTTAATAAGCTTTGCATTATTTCCGAGTGCTTTTCGCAGGTTTTTGATGTGAGCGTCAAGAATTCTGCCGTCAAAAAGACTGTCATAACCCCAGACCTTGTTTAAAAGCTGTTCACGGGAAACAACGCTGTTTTTGTTTTCAATAAGAATTTTCAGTACGCCGTATTCCTTTGCTTTAAGCTCAATCTCCTTCCCGTCGCTTGTTACCGTTCCGTTGTTCGGATTGAGCGTGATATTTCCTACGGTTAGAATATCGGAACGAATCAATCCCTTGGAGCGTTTTACAAGCGCTTTTGATTTTTCGTAAAGCACAGGCAGGGAAAACGGCTTTGTTATGTAGTCGTCACAGCCGAGGGCATAGCCTGTCAGAATATCTTCCTGACCTGATTTGGCGCTTATGAACATAATCGGCACATCGCTGTAACGCCGTACTTCTCTGCACACCTCAAGGCCGTCAAGCTCGGGTATCATAATGTCGAGGAGAAGTAAATCATATATGTTTTCATACGCCGATTTGATTCCCTGCTTACCGTCAAAAGCAAAATCTATTTTAAATTCGTCGCCTTTTAAATTAAAGAAATTCCGAATCATTGTGCATATTCTGTTATCGTCCTCAACAAGCAAAATTCTGTACATTGTAAATCACCCCACATTATTCTACGACAGTAATCTGTTGCGAATCTATTTTACAGTAAATAATCACCTTTTTCAACAGTAACAGCTTTGGAACAGATTTGTGTGATAATTTAGAATTGTAATATTGTTTCAGGAGGCAAAGTTATGAAAAGAATTTCAGCTTTTATATTACTGTTAGTTATACTTATGTTCTGCGGTTGCTCTGATGATAACATCATATCTTCATCAGGCAAAAGTAATTCAAGCATTGCAGATATATCTTCCGATTTGCAGAGTACGGTACCTGATTATGACACTAAAAATAACGGCGTATCTATGTCGGGAGGATTCAACTACTCCTACAGCGAAACAACTCCAATTGAATATAACGGTGAGGACATTGTTATGCACGTAAGGATGAACATATCAAACTCTACGGACACCGATATGGGAGTATATCTGAATGTGCAGGGGTATTTTCTGCCGTTTTCAATGCAGGAATATTCCGATGAAAACTTTAAAGAGCCCTTGTCTGACGAGAGCAAATCTGAGATTTTTCATCAGCTTAATTTTGATAAAGCCTGTTGTGAGGAGAATAAGAACAGATACTTTTCGGTGAAATTCAATCCCTATATGTTTGAAAAGGGGAGTGTGGTTTATCCTGACGTTGTTTGCAGTGTAAACAATACATATCTGCCCGAGAGCGACGGAAGCGTTAACATTTCAGCGTCGAATATTTTCGGAATTTATCCTCCGACATTAAAAATAAATTGTGATGCAAAGCAGAAATACAAGACCTGCAAAAAGTATGATACCAAACCTATGATGTCACAAAACGCCGATGAGTATGAAAACGAAAACGTAAAGGCTGAAATCCTTCAAAAAGGCGATGAGTCTTTTCAGTATCTTGTTAAAGCAAAGAAGGGTGAGCCGCTTAAGCTGACGGCAAGAGTGCATAATGTCTACAGTGAATATCTTAAATATGATACGCAGAAAACGGTAATATGCGTGCTTGTAAACGACAAGCCGTATGCGGTGTTTGACGGAAGTGAGTATCTTGAAATTGACGTTGAGCAGAACACATATTATACCTATGATTTTGAGCTTGACAGCAATGATTTAAACGAGATGAACAAGGTGCAGATTTATGCCTGTCAGCTTAAAGGTACGGAACAAAATCCCTACAATACAATTGCAATAAGCACTCCGCTTTATGTGCAGGTGGAGGAGTGATTATGAGTACGCTTGAGCTTAAATCAATCAGTAAGTCATACGGAAAGAAAAAGGTGCTTGATAATCTTAATTGCACTTTTGAAAAGGGCGTTTACGGTTTGCTCGGACCTAACGGAGCAGGCAAGACAACGCTTATAAGCATAATAGTGAATATCCTTAATGCAGACAGCGGAGAGGTTCTGTTCGGCGGAAAATCCGTAAAAGCTCTCGGCTCGGATTACTATGACAATATCGGCTATCTTCCGCAGTATCCGCATTTTTATTCAAACTATACGGCGCAGGAGTTTCTCGAATACATAGCCGTAATTAAAGGACTTTCAAAAAAGAAAGCAAAGCAGAGAATTGATGAGCTTTTTGAGTTTGTTAATCTGCAAAATGATAAAAAGAAAAAGGTAGGAGCATATTCGGGAGGTATGCGCCAAAGGTTAGGAATTGCGCAGGCGCTTATAAATAATCCGAAAATTCTGATTCTCGACGAGCCGACAGCAGGTCTTGACCCGAAGGAGAGAATACGTTTTCGCAATCTGATTTCAAGAATCAGTGAGGACAAAACGGTTATTCTTGCAACGCACATAGTAACCGACGTTGAGTCAATTGCAAGAGATGTAATTCTTATTAACAAAGGAAAAATAATCTGCAATGATACTCCCGAAAATCTGATTGAATCAATAAGCGGCAAGGTGTGGTCGTTTGAGATTCCTCACAATGAAATTGAAGATGCGTTATCACGCTATATCGTAAGTAATGTGCAGTATTCGGGAGACGGATTCCTTATTAAAACAGTCGGAGAAAAGCCGTGTAAAAGTGCGCAGAATGTGCCTGCAACGCTTGAGGAGGTTTACCTCTGTCATGTATCCGAAAGCGGAGGTGAAATATGAGAATTGTAAAATGCGAGCTTAAAAAGATTTTTAAAAATAGGGTGATTTTTATCGCCCTTGCCGTGTTTTTACTGTTGAATATTATAAATATTTACCGCAATTATAATATTCATAACGGCGTTGATGATTGCATAGTCACAGGTCAGCTTTATCTGCGTGAACAGCTTGACGGTGAGCTTACGGAGGATAAACAAGCTCTGATTTATCAGCAGGCTGAAAAGCTGTCGGGATTGCTTTATAACGAAAAGTATGCTAATCAGACTGCACCCGAAAATGATTTTATTACGGGTTATGCGTTCTGGGATTCACAGCTTTGGAATACGTACAGGGATTACATTGACAAAGCACAGAGCTTTAATGAAAATATTGAGCAAAAGTCTGCCGAGGCGCTGAAAAAAGCAGAGTATTACAGCGGAAAAAACGAGTATTACGAGGCGGAAAACAAACTATATTACAATACATATTCGGGCAGAAAAATAACCGGAATTTACGATACAAATGGACTTTCCAATTATTTCGGTTACAGTCTTTCATCGGTTTTGATGGTGATAATGCTTTTGCTCGGAGTTATACCGATTTTCAGCAGTGAATGTGAATGCGATATGGATACTGTTCTGCTGACCTCAAAAAACGGCAGAAGAAAAACAGCTTTTGCAAAGATAATTTCTGCACTGATATATACTTTTGCAATTGAGCTTATCTTTTCAATATGCGATTTTTCCTCATTTATTTGCTTTGCAAGGCTTGACGGCTTAGGTCAGGCATTATACGCTGTTCAGGGCTTTGAAATGTGCAGTGCAGATATTACGGTGTGGCAGTTCTGTTTAATTTTGTTTGCGATGAGGACAATCGGAATGTCTGTAATCTGCCTTGTGTTTTTGCTTTTGTCAAAGCTGTTCAGACGCTCCGTTGCTTCCTTTGTAACGGGTGCTTGTTTGTTTTTTACACTTATGCTCATAAAGACGTTTTTTACCGACACAGCAGGGGAGATTATTAATCTTTTCAATCCGATTTCTCTGCTTGTTTCCTTCAATTATTTTTGCGATTTTACGGCAGTAAATCTTTTTGGTACACCTGTATTCAGCTACGTAATTGTCGGCTCTGTCGGTGTTATCATTGTATTGATTTTGTGCGTTTTGATATTTTCAATGCCGCTTAAAATGCAGTTGAGGTTTCCGAAGCTTACTTTCAGAAGGAGTGTGCGTTTATGAGGCTGATGAATGCGGAATTTAAAAAGCTGTTTATAAGTAACAAAATGCTGTTGCTTTTTGTTGCGGTAATAATTCTCTCGTTATTTACTCAGCTTGGTGCAAATGTCTACCCTGTTTTCAGCGATGAAAGCAATCAGCAATTTTACAAAAGCTTTATGGAAAATCTCAGCGGCGAATACACAGATGAAAAAGGGCAGCTCGTTGCGGATTTGCAGGCTGAATACAACAGCATAAGCAATTCTTTTTCACAGCTTGAAAAAGAGTATTCGGAAGGTAAAAATACGTCCGAGGAATATATGAAAAGGCTTTCCGAACTGAGCGAATTATCATCGCAGGGAAATGTGGTTGAATATCTCGCCTCCTGCGATAAATACGTCAGAGAAGATACCGTAAATCACTATTATGTTGATTATACAGGCTGGGGACAGCTTTTTCAGACCTACGGATTTGATTTCTTACTGTTGATATTTACACTGATTATTTCAGTGGTTTCAATTTCAGTTGAGCAGAATTCGGATATGACAACGATAAACTCCGTCAGCGTAAAAGGGAGAAGAACACTCGGCAAAAGTAAGGTGGTTGTTGTGCTCTGCTCGGTTGCAGTTGTAACTGTTATTGTCGGAATAATTCATTACGTTGTCTATGCTTCAAAGTATAACCTTGTCGGATTTGACTATCCCTTGCAGAGTGTCAAAAGTTTTTCGGGAGCAACAAAAAACCTGACTCTCGGTCAGGCTTACATAGCTTTGGTTCTTACTAAAATTGTCGGTTACTGCTCGTTTTCTGCGTTTGCAATGTTTTTTGCGGTGCTGTTTAAAAAGGCTGTTCCTGCAATGACCTTTTCGCTTGCTACAGTTTTAGTGCCTATGTATATTCTGAACTCCTCAACAGAGGGACAACTGCGTTATCTTCTTCCTTTGCCTGTCGGTGCGATGATGTCAACAGGATACATAAGTGGTACGCAGAAAATGGACATAGGTAAAGAGTATATTTTCAGAGAGGTTACAACGCCGCAGATGATTACCGTGTTTTCAATTCTTATTATAGTTTCATTTCTGATGCTTGCATTTACGTCACACAGACTTTCGGGTAAGAGATTTTACGTTCCTCGCTTAAAAAAGCCTATGTTAGCAGTGTTGTCTGCCGTAATGATTTTTTCATTGTGTTCCTGTTCGTCAGGAGTCAATTTTGAAGGAGCGTCCGATAATTATATTATCATAGCCGACACTAATCTGATTTACTCAAAGTCGGAAAAAATGATAATAAGCGTTGACGAGCTTCCCACGGATACTCCGAATACGGTGGGATTTATCAGCGGAGATACGGCGGTTATCAAAAACAAAAATACCGTAAGCCTGCTTGATTTGAAAACTTTTGAAAAAAGAGAAATTGCCGTTCTCGGCAAAAACTATGAGCTTGACGGATTTCTCGGAATGGAGGATTTAGTACCGAGCCTTTCGGGAATGTCAATTGATTTGACTGCACAGAATCTTGAAAATCTTGTCGGAGGGTATGAAAATTATCTTTATTTTTCTTCAAGAAACGGAATTACAAGCTACAATGTTTCAGACGGCACGTCAGAAAAGCTGATTGACGGAAAAAGTATATTGAATTTTCAGACTATAAACGGAAATGCATTTTATATAAATTCGGGCAAGCTAATGAAAATGAATCTGCAAAGTAAAAAAGAGGAGCTGTTAAGTGAGAATAATACAGAAGCTTTTGCTGTCGGCAATGAAGATATTTACTATATTAATCTGATTGATAACGGCTATGTTTATTCCCTCAATGACGACAAAGCGGTATTTGAAAAGCCGTGCAGTTCAATTTGCTTTAACGGAAGCACTCTTGTATGCGTTACGGACGAAGGAGTATATCTTGTCGGCGAAAAGGGTGCAAAGAAGATAAAGGAAACCGCCAATGAAATCTTCATTTCGGCAGACGAGGAAATTATCTATTTTTTGGATAATTCCGAAACTGCGGTTTTGAATGCTTATGATTATAACGGAAATTATTTTTCAATAAAAAATACTTAGCTTATAATAATTTGATTCTGATATATCATTTCAATTGAAGGGGCTGTCACAGATTTTACTAATTTGTGACAGCCCCTTTGAATAATGACTACAGCATATTTTGAAAATTTGTGATTTGACAAATGAATTTCTAAATACGTTCACTGATAAAAGTATAAAATTGTATATATTTTGACAAAAATCTTATATAATAGGTATGAAAACACCTTACTTATTCGTCTGTATATAAAGGGGGTAATTATGAGAGATAAGAACAAAACGCTTTTGTTTGAGCAAATATATCTTGAATACAAGGACAATATTCTGAAAATATCTATGATGTATCTAAAGGATTATCACCTTGCAGAGGATGCCGCACAGGAAACCTTTTGCAGGGTTCTTGATAAGCTACATACCCTAAAGGATGTAACCAATATAAAGCCTTGGATAACTAAAATTGCAGTGAATATTTGCAAGGACAAGCTTAAGAAAAAATCGCATACGGAAGTTGTAACCGACTATGATAATTTTAACAGCCCTGTAAATATAGCAGAAAAGCTTGATAGCAGAATTACCGTTTTTCAGGCATTACAAACACTTCCTATTGAACTGCGTGAAGTCATAATCCTGTATTATTATCAGGAAATTACACAGAATGAAATTGCGAAAATTCTAAAGGTTCCCGAAACTACAGTTGCTTACAGACTGCGGTCGGCAAAATCAAAGCTTAAAGATTATTTAAGGGAGGGTTACGATGAATAATATAAAAGAATTGCTTGATAAAGAACTTGAAAATGTGACGTTGAATTTCAGCATTACGGAAATTGAAAAGAAGCATAAAGAGAAAAAGCGAATCAAAGCATACAAAATCTCTCTATCTTCGCTGAGTATAGTTTTAATACTTTTCCTTTCTTTCAATCTGATAAGCAGTTATATGTTTGATAATCCTGTTCCTTTAGGTTTTTCATTGACTGCATACGCACTTGAGGATTCTTCAAATGCTAAAGAAATAAGTGCTGTAAAAACAGCAATCTCCGTGAAAACAAAGGGCGTGGACAAACAACTCGTTACCAATTACTATAC
>CAMKNF010000079.1 GCA_946414115.1 uncultured Ruminococcus sp.
ACCACCGAGATCTACACTCTTTCCCTACACGACGCTCTTCCGATCTCGTTGTCGCTTACAGCGATGTCATAGAGGAATTGGAACATATCCTCATCTGCGGTATCATCTCCGTCGCAAAATCCGATATAGTCGCCGCAGGCAATTCTTAATCCGGCGTTTCTTGCCGCCGAAACGCCCTTGTTTGGCTGATGGATAACCTTTATTCTGCTGTCTTTTTTTGCCAGGCTGTCGCATATCTGCGGACTGTTGTCTGTTGAACCGTCGTCAATGAGTATTATTTCAAGATTTTTATATGTCTGATTAACAAGACTTTCAACAGACTTTTCGAGATATTTTTCAATATTATATACGGGAACAATTATTGAGATTGTTGCATTGTTCATATGTAATCTTCCTCAATTTTTCTTTAGCTTTTTGATTTGCTTAAGCATACCCGTTTTGTAAAGAACGCCCTTGAATTTACCAAAGATTTTACGGCTTGTTTTTACGGGAATCAGCTCTTTTACAATACAGTCAAGAGGTACTCCGCTGTTCAGCATTTCAAAATACTGTCTGCGTTTCGGGTTAACGTCGGGATTTTTAACTGCCATATGACCGTCGGCGTCTAAGAGTGCACCGACATCGGCAGGATACATTACAAATTTGTCCTTTACAGATTCAAGCATTTCCGCACCGCTGTCATTATGAACAAAAACAGCCGTGTAGCCCTTGTCGTCGTCTTCAACAGACGGAACATATCGTGTGATGTTCCAGCAGTCAAAAACCGTTAATTCCGAAACACGCTTTGCCTTTCGGAACGCACAGTCATAGCACGAGGGACGTGAGCATATGCCGTCAAAAAAGCTTTTAAGCATATAGTCGGTATTGGTGTTTTCAGCGCTCTTTTTGCCGTTGGCAAAATGCAGCGAGAGGTTTGAGCTGTGGTATCCGTAGGTCTTTTCACGAAAGTTAGTATAGGCTATATCGGAACCGTATTTTGTTGTCATCAGTTCACGGTATTTTTTCCATACTAAAGGGGACGGCACTCCGTGGCATACAAAATCAACCGTAAATAAATTATCATAAGATTTTCGCAGATAAGACTTTAGTCCCTCTGCCTGACAGGGAGCGCCGATGAACAAAACCTTTCTGCCCGTATCAAGCTGTTTCTTGATGTTCAGATAAGTGTTTCCAAGGTCGCTTTGAACATATTTTGAGCCTCTGAATTTTTCAAGCTCGGAACTTGTTTCTGCGGATTCGTGCTTAACATTAAAATCCTTATCAAAAACAGCTCCGAAAACGATTCCGTTTTGCCTGATTATTTCTTCGCAAAAAGCGCTGACGGCTCCTCCCGATGAGCTGTTTTTTACAATATCAGGATTTGTATTGCGGACAATATATGCTTTTTCGGGTAATTCTGCGTTGTTTTCCGAGTTTATTACAGGGCAGACCTTTTCGCATACGCCGCAGTCAACGCACAGCTTGCTGTCAATTTTTGGATACTTAAATCCTTCGCTGTCGCATACCATAGATATGCAGTTCTTCGGGCAGGCACTTGCACAGGCAGTACAGCCGCAACAGTCCTTCTTATTGTTTTCCGTAATATTAATCATCTTATCACCGTTTATTTTAAGTACTCAAGAGCCTTGTCAAGAAAAGCCTTTGAGCTGTTTCTGTGTTCGTTGACTTTTTCAAGAACAGACGGATAGTCAATTCTGCTTTCAACGGCGTAAATATCACCGGCGTATCTGCGCTCGGAAAGACCGTAATTTGCACAGAAGCTGTCAATTCTTGAATTTTTTGACGATACAGAGTTGTCTGAATATCTGTTGAAAACCATAAATTGCTTTTGGTATATAACCGAGAACACCGAGCCGTGGAAGGAATCCGTAAAAATGTACTCGGCGTTGCGGATAAGGTTTACAAATTCGGCAGGGCCTATGTCAAACGGCGTATAGTCGCCAAAGCCCTCATCAGCCTTGTTGTAGCTGTCCATATGAGGCTCGGTTACGATTTTAAGTCCCTTTTTCTTTGCAAATTCCGTAACAGCCTGACGGTATTCAGGGGCCTTGCCGAGAAAGTAAGCAAAGATATACGGCTCGTCATAGAGACGCTTGTTCGGAATTTCCTCAAGCCATTGCTTGTCGTCAAGCAAAAGCACGGGGTCAACAACAACCTCGGCGTGGTTTGTGCTTACAGATTCAACAATCTTTTTTCCGCTGTTTTCTCTTACGCTTATAAAATTGAGCCTGTCGAGGAATGTTTTGTAAATTTTTCGGTACTTCGGCTTGATTTGAGCAACGCCGAAGCTTGTTGCATACGAGATTTTAACTGTATTATTATCGGCAAACATAAGATTGTAAAAGTTTGAGTTGATTCCGCTGGGCGACCATAGCTGGTCACTGCCCACCATAACGGCAGTGTATTTTTTGGACTGCTCCTGCAAGCCTTCATAGCCGTAATAAACGGGAGAAAGATTTTTAAATCTTTCCTGTGAAAATCTGTCAAACGCATTATTGCGGATTTCATTGTCATTTTTCAGCTGTTTATGAACTTTCATCATAATTTTCTTCTGATAATTTTCAATTATCCTGTCGTTTATAAAAACGGGGTCAAACAGCTTGGGAAGATATTTCATCAAAAGCTGAGGAGTGATTTTCTTTTTGTATCTTATAATTTCAAAATCGATGTTTCTTCTTTTCAGCTCTGCTGTTGTGGCGTAGCTCTGGAGCTGACTGCCGTAGTTTTTATGATTATAACATACACATATACCCAATTTTTTCATAATATCAATCTTTCTTATTTTTGTGTTTGTCAATAAGCTGTTTGTATAGCTCGGTGAGCTTTTCAACATATTTTTCGGGATTGAAGTCGGCTTTTGCCGAATTAACGGCATTAATTCCCATCTGACGGTATTCATCATCTGAGAGTGAGCAAACCTTTTCAATGCAGCTTTTAAGGTCGTCGCTGTCAAACGGCTTGCAGATAAAGCCTGTTTTGCCGTCCTCAACTATTTCGGGAAGTCCGCCGTAGTTGCTGACAATTACGGGCTTGCCCTGCGACATAGCTTCCATAATCGCATACGGTCCGTTTTCGTACCATTCGCTCGGCAGGATAATGCACTTTGCCTCGGCAACGTATTTTTTCAGCTCGTCGCCCGACTTGAAGCCGAGCATTTTTATTTTGTTTCCGAGATTTTTGTCGACGATATACGCCTTTACCTCGTCCTCAACGGGACCTGTTCCGAGGATATAAAGAGGAATATCGCTTGAAAGCTTTTCAACCGCCTTTACAAGCGTAAGCACGCCCTTTTCCTCGGAAATTCTGCCGAAGTAGAGAAGATAACCCTTGTCGGGATTGTCTGAATTGTAGACCGTGTCAACAGGCAGAAAGTTTTTCATATGTATGATTTCGGAGTGAATAATGCACGATTCTTCGAGCTTTTTCTTGTAAAAAGCAGACGGAGTAATAAACAAGTCAATGTCGTCGTAAATCTTCATCCGCTTGTAGTTAATTGCCTCAATTGCGGCAAGCGCACTTTTTGCCGTTGAGCCTTTGACGCACTTGTTTTTAATGCAGTTTGAGTATTTTCCGTGCAGACAAAGCTCGCACACCTTGCCGTTTGAAAGCATTTCGTGATTCGGGCAGACGCAGTTGAGGTCGTGAATCGTAAACACAATCGGTATGTTGTATTTTCTGATTGCACGCACAATTGAAAGCGTTATGTGGCGGTGCACAAGGTTGATGTGCACAATGTCGGGACGCTCCTGTTCAATCAGTGCTGAAATGCACTTTTTTGCCTCGAAGGAGTACAGCACCCGAAAGCCTGCTTTAACCTTCTGCATTTTAGAAATATTGCCGTTGAAGTCAACGTTGCTGACAAAGTACTTTTCCTGCTCGCAGGGACGGTTGTTTTCGTCAGCCATTGCAAAGTAAATTACCTCGTGACCGTGAGCTTGAAGTAAATTTGCAAGTCCGAAATAGTAGGTTTCACTGCCGCCCTTGACGTAGTGATATTTATTTACAAGTAAAATTTTCATTTTTTACCTTTGCCTTTCAGTGAACGCACCATAGGATAAAGCTTTGAGTGCACAAGCGAAATCACCGCAATCATCAGACCTTTAGGCATAATGTTGCAGACCGTTGTCATAAGCTTTTTGCTCTTTTTTCTGTCGTCGGGGTATTGCGGAAAGTCATTCCAAGGCGACATTTCCTTGTATTTTAAATAATCACCGACAAAGGGGTGATTGTTCTTTTCGTTCCAGGGGCGTGTTCCCGATAAAAAACAGGAGGTGTAGTGGATAATGTACGGGTTAGAAACAGCCTCATTGTACTCCTGCTCGCTTAAATGATGCTCGGGCTTTCTAACCTTCATCAAATCCTTGAAGTTAAAATCAAAGAAAATCGTCATTGCGTCATATTTTGTGTGAATTACCTTGACAAGACCTTTTTTCGAGAGAACGCCGTTTAAAACACCTTGGTCAACATAGGTGATGTCGCCGTTGTGGGCGATGATAAATTCAAGGAAATCCTTTTCAACATTCATCTCACGCCAGCTTTTTAAATCAATAAGCAGAACGCCGTTGTTGGTGTAGGTGCTGTCGGGAGTAAGTCCAAGTTCGGTTTTGTAGCGGTCGCTTCGGCAGTCGTCAACTGCTCCGACAACAGCCTTTCCCAAGTCCATATTCCACAATTCGGAAAGAGAGTGGCGGATTACCGTATCGCAGTCAAGGTAGATACAGCGGTCAACGCTGTCGGGCAGAATTGTGCAGAGAAACAGCCTGAAAAAAGTGCTGATGTTCCACCTGCCGACTTCAATTTCAACGCCTGCCTGCTTGTTTAAATCAGGTCGGGGAATAAAGATAATCTTTCTGCCGTACTGCTCGACCATATCCGAAAAACGCTTTTTGTTTTCGTCAGCTATGTTGTTATCAATCATATAAATGTTGATTTCGTCAGCGTCCTTGTTGTTGTAAAGCAGTGAGCATATTGACACGCCCGCAATAGGCGAATAGCTGTCAGAGCTTGAATATACTACGTTCATATACCCTCCGAAGTTTTAATAACCCATAATACCTTATTTTTACAGATACTTTTCCTGAAATTCCTTGAATGACTGCAAATTCTTGTCCTTGTCGGCGAGAATGAGATTCTCAATTCCGCCGATTTCTTCAAACGGCCACTCAACGCCCAAATCGGGGTCGTTGTACATAATGCCATCGTCGTATTCACCGTAGAATTTTTCAGCGCATTTGTACGAAACAACTGACGGCTCTAAAACTAAATAGCCATGTGCAAAGTGCTCGGGAACGTAAAGCTCATTCATATTTTCCTCGGAAAGATAGAATCCCTGCCACTTTTTGAATGTAGGCGAGTCAGGGCGTAAATCGACAATTACGTCAAAAACCTTGCCCTTTACGCACCTTACAAGCTTAGCCTGCTCGTGCACACGCTGGAAGTGGAGCGCACGGATTACGCCCTTGTGGGAAACAGTGTAGAAAACCTCGGCAAGGTTGTGTTCAAGACCGTTAGCCTCGAAAACCTCCTTGGAGTAATCCTTAATAAACGCACCTCTTACGTCGGTTGCACAGAACGGCTTGATGAGAAATGCGCCGTCAAAATCGGTTTTGCAAAATTCAAATTTCTGTATCATAAAATCTCTCCTTAAAATACAACGAAAAGGGCGAACATTGTCCGCCCTTATTTTCATTCAACGGATTTGAGCCACTTCATTGTCAGCCTTGTGCCCTCGGCAAACGAAACTGACGGCTTGAAATGACAATCGTTTTCAATGTCGGTTGTGTCAAATGCATCAAGCGGCATATTCACTCCCGTAAACGGCACATCTCCGAAAATCGGTTCTGCATCGGGTGCAAGAGATTGCTGCATTTCAAGAATGAACTCCTTGAGCGGCCTTGCGTTGCCGCTTCCGATTGTGTATTCCTTGTTTGCAACGCCGTGTTCGCCGATTGCGGCAAATGCCTTTGCAACGTCGGTAATATAGATAAAATCGTAGTTCTGCGTAGCCGCAGTAAATTGCAGCGGCTCGCCAGCGATGATTTTTCTGATTGTCGAGTTTACAAACCTCGGTGAAAGCTCGCCCACGCCGTATGCATTTGTGATTACAGCCCAGCAGAGGTCAATGGAAAGACTGTTTGCAATCGGCTTGCAGATTGAACGAGCAATAAGCTTGCCTGCTCCGTAAATGTACGGCAACCCCGGTTTGCTTTCCTGTGTGTAAACTGCTGTGTAGGTTTCCTTTTCCATAATCGAGCCTGCGTTTACAAACTTCTTACACTTCATTTTGTCGGCAGTACGCAGAGCCTTTGCAGTCCACAGAGCGTTCTGTAACTGTATTTCCTCGTCACAGCGCATAGGACCTGCCGAGCCTACCCACGCAAAATGATAGAAAACGTCAATGTCCCTGTCGCCGATTTTATCATACAGAGAGTCGATTTCCGAAAGCTCGCAGTAAACGATTTCCACGTTTTCAAGCTCTTTTATGTTGTCGATATTTTCGTTTTCGTCCTTGATAATTGCAAAGATTTTAACTCCTCTTGAGTCAAGCTCCTTGCATACGTTTGAGCCGACAAAGCCGTTTGCGCCCGTTATGATAACCTTTTTCATAGTATCACCTTTTAAATACTGCAATTTAAAAATTCGTCTATCTGCTCGTCCATACATTTGCGAACGTCGCCTTTTTCAAGCCATATCTGTGACCACTCAACCGTCTTTTCAACGGCGTCGGTAACGTGCCAGTGCGGTTTCCAGCCGAAAACGGACTTGAGCCTTGAGCAGTCAAGCTTTAAGAAATTAGCCTCGTGAACGGCGTTTTCTTCGCTTTTGTCAACACGCTTGATTTTTCCGTCTGTGTATTTTACAAACAAATCGACAAGCTCGCCCGTTGTCACGCAGTCGCACTCGTCGGGACCTACGTTGTAGTAGTCAGCAAATTTTATATCCTCATACTGCGCCTTTGCTATCATAAGGTACGCATAGAGCGGTTCCAGAACGTGCTGATACGGACGTGTTGAGTACGGATTTCTTACCACAATGTCCTCGCCCTTTTCAAGCGCACGAACGCAGTCGGGGATAATTCTGTCGTTTGCAAAATCTCCGCCGCCGATTACGTTGCCTGCCCTTGCGGTAGAAATTGCCACCCTGCCGTCTGAAAAGAATGAATTTTTGTAGCTGTGAGTGACAAGCTCTGAACAACTTTTGCTGTTCGAGTACGGGTCGAAGCCGTCGAGAGGCTCGTTCTCACGATAACCCCACTGCCACTCTTTATTTTCATATACCTTGTCGGTGGTCACGTTGAGAAACGATTTTACGCAGTCTGACTGCCTAACACATTCAAGAATGTTTACCGTTCCCATAACGTTGGTTTCATATGTATAAGCAGGCATTTTGTAGCTGTCACGCACAATCGGCTGTGCCGCAAGGTGCAGGACAATTTCGGGCTTTGCGTCGTCAAATGCCTTTTTTAAGTTGTCAAAATCACGTATATCGCCGATTACAGAGTTTATGTCAGCGCCGATATTTGCCGTATCAAAAAGATTAGGGGTTGTCGGAGGGGTAAGCGAATAGCCGGTAACCTCTGCACCCCAATTTGATAAAATCTTACAAAGCCAGCTTCCCTTAAAGCCGGTGTGTCCTGTAATAAAAACTCGTTTTCCTTTATAAAAGCTTTGCATCAGTCGTTCCACACCTTCCAGGGAGCTTTGTTTTCTGCCCACAGCTTTTCAAGCTTTTCCTTGTCACGTAGAGTGTCCATACACTGCCAGAATCCGTCGTGCTTGTAGCACATAAGCTGATTTTCTTTGGCAAGCCTTTCCATAGGCTCACGCTCAAACATAATTGTGTCGTCCTTAACGTAGTCGAGCACCTTCGGGGAAAGTACCATAAAGCCTGCGTTAATGTAGCCTGAATCAACTGCGCTTTTTTCACGGAATGCTTTGACTTCGTTGTTTTCGGACAGGTCAAGCACTCCGAAACGGCTGTCGGGCTTTATTGCAGTCATTGTGGCAAGTCTGCCGTGACTTTTGTGAAAATCAAGCAGAGCGTTTATGTCAACGTCAGCAACGCCGTCGCCGTAAGTCATAAAGAACGGATCATCGCCGATATAGTTTTTAACTCTTTTAAGTCTGCCGCCTGTCATTGTGTTAAGTCCCGTATCTACAACGGTTACCTTCCACTGCTCGGCTCGCTTGTTGTGAACGATAATTTTGTCGTCCTGCGTAAAATCAAAGGTAATGTCGGAGGTGTGCAGAAAATAATCGGCAAACCATTCCTTAATCACGTGCTGTTTATAGCCTGCACAGATTACAAATTCATTTATTCCGTAAGCGGAGTAAAGCTTCATAATGTGCCAGATGATCGGCATTTCACCGATTTCAATCATCGGCTTGGGTTTGAACTGCGATTCTTCGGAAATCCTTGTTCCGAAGCCGCCTGCAAGTATTACTACTTTCATTAGTTATCCTCCATAAATCAATCGCTGTTATTTTGCACCGTCGCCCTTGAATACAGAAATTACAGTTTTAAAAATAATCTTTATATCAAAAAGCAGAGAGCGGTTTTTGACGTAATAAATCTCCATTGCTCTGCGCCTTTTGTAGCTTGTGTCACTTCTGCCGTTAGCCGCCCAGAATCCCGTAAGACCGGGCTTTACGCTTAACAGCATATCCTTGTATTTGCCGTAAATTTTCGTTTCAACTTCCAT
>CAMKNF010000080.1 GCA_946414115.1 uncultured Ruminococcus sp.
TTACTTTTTATTTTTTGTAGGCTCTATTTGTTACCCCAACATTTATTATAGAGCCGATAAACAATGCATATCGCATACGTTTTACAAGCCTTATTTTTTTGATTATTCCATAATTCCAAAATAAAGTCCATACACAATATTTTATTTTGGATTATTGATAAAAAGTAAGTATTCAAGCCATTTTTACAATATTCCAAGGGTATTTCTTATTTTGGAATATTGACAGAACAGCAAGTTATTATTATATTTTCGCAACGTGTAAATAATCCAAGAAATTACTGCGTGGAATATTGAAAAAGCCCAGTGTTTATGCGGCTTTCGCTCAATATTCCAAAATAACTTATTGTGTTTACGGAACTTTGGAATATTGGAATTATATGCAGGTAACATTTCGGGACGTGTGGGAACCCGTCCCCTACGGAAAGGTTTGTTTTTCTCTAAAACTACGATTTAATAGGTAAAGTTTGATTGCCACTGTGGACACGGCACGCCGTGTCCCTACGAATAAAAACAAACGTTTCCTATATCACCGTAGGGGACGGCATCACTGACGTCCCGAAACGCTACATATATATCACTTTCAAATTCGGGCAACCTTGTTCCCGTTCATAATCACTTCCTTAATAAAAATATACGAAACATACGCATACACTGCTATATACACAACAGCCGTAATTTTTATGTCAAGAACATCATACGAAAACAGGTAGTTACAATATCCACGCAGGCTTACAAGATTGCACACAACCGGAAGCCACACACGCTTTACGTTCACCACAGCATAAATAATCGTCAGAATGTCGAGTAGATACGCATATCTCTCGTGCATTGATGACAAAAACATTATGCAGGTAAACAAAGTCCATATTGAAGTGAGCAGAAGATTCTGCGTATCGGACAAATCAGTTCTTTTATAAATCAGCATACAAAGTCCTGCGCCGAGTATTGTCACAGTCAGGACAATTGAAAACGTTTTGAAAAGATAATAATTATTCATATCATATCCGTTACACAAAAACGCATAAATATTCGGGCAGTTCATCTGAATCAGCTTACCGTAATCGGTTTGCTCCGCATAAATTGTTATAATGTCGAGCGGATTTCTGCCGAGGATAATTGCAGGCAGACACATAACAAAATCAACGGCAGGAATAATCAGAAAATGAATTATTGATGTCTTGCGTGTGCAGACATAATAAAAGAGATATACGGGAAGAATAAACACAGCCTGAAGCTTAAATGAAAATGCAATTCCAAGCATTATAAACGACGGTATATTCTTCTCTTTTTTTAGAAAGCAAATTGAAAGAAGTATAAAAGAAACGTAAATTGAATCGCATTGCGCCCAGAACGACGAGTTTAGCACAACAGTCATTGAGCAGAACACCAGCGCATACGTAAACACAGGCTTTAAATGCGATTTTTTGCTGTCAAAGGAATGCACAAGCAGAGCCGCACTTACCGCAAGCACAAGGTCAAAGACAATCGACAAAGCCTTGTAGGAATACAGCGGTCCCAGCGGAGTAAGCGTAAACAGATATGTTATTAACTGATATGGTATGTTGTAGTTTCCTACCTGCGTTGCAAGCCCCTGTACACCTGCACTTTCAATACAAGTCCACCATGGATAGAGAAAGCTGTTGTAATCATCGCTTTTAAAATCAATTCCGCAAATGTGTATTGCAATTCCAAACGCCGTAACTGCAACAACGAAAATCAAAAGGATATTTTTTCTTATCCAATCAAAAATTTTATTTTCAATTTTTGTCATACTCTGTTTCCTCAAATCCTCACAGAAAATCAGAGTATAAATCCGATCTTCTTCATAACCTTATTTAAGGTGCGGCTGCTGATTTTCAGCGCAATTTCATCAGCCTTTCTGTAGCACTCCTCAAGATAAGCCTTGTCCTTGATAAGCTGTTCGTAGCGCTCACGAATCGGACGCAGAGCTTCAACAACAGCCTCGCCCACTGCGGTCTTGAAATCGCCGTAGCCCTTGCCGTCAAAATCGTGCTCAATCTGCTCATAGTTAAGTCCCGTAACAGCACTGTAAATAGCCATTAAGTTATTTACGCCGTCCTTGCCCTCGGCATATCTTACGCAAGATTCGCTGTCGGTTACGGCACGCTTGAATTTTCTCATAATTGCCTCGGGAGTATCAAGAAGATGAACACAGCCGTTTACGTTTTCGTCCGATTTACTCATCTTTTTAGTCGGGTCCTGAAGGCTCATTACCCTTGCGCCGTTCTTCGGAATAAAGCCGTCGGGAATTTTGAACACATTGCCGTACAGTCCATTGAAACGCTCTGCAATATTTCTTGTAATCTCAATGTGCTGTTTCTGGTCTGCGCCTACGGGCACCTTGTCAGCCTGATAGAGAAGAATATCAGCCGCCATAAGTACGGGATATGTGAAAAGTCCTGCGTTGATGTTGTCGGCGTGCTTTGCAGACTTATCCTTGAACTGCGTCATTCTCGAAAGCTCGCCAAACTGGGTGTAACAGCTCAACGCCCAAGCAAGCTCTGCGTGAGTGTGAACGTGGCTCTGAATGAAGAAAATGCTCTTTTCAACGTCAATTCCGCACGCCATAATTGATGCGTAAGCGTCGAGGATATTTTTCCTCATTGTTGCAGGCTCCTGTCTTACGGTAATTGTATGCAAATCCGCAAGCGCATAAATGCAGTTGTACTCGTCCTGCATTGTAACCCAGTTGCGCACAGCACCGAGGTAGTTACCGAGTGTGATTGTTCCGCTGGGCTGTATTGCACTGAACACAACCTCTTTTTTCTTTTCGTTTTCCATATGTTAATTCCTCCGTAAAAAAATTATCAGATTTAAAGATTTAATTCCGAATTACGCATTCCGAATTCCGAATTAATTATTTGCAAGCTCGCCGAGAATTTTAATTCCCTTTTCAAGCTGCTTATCTGTCGGTGTTGAAAAGTTGATTCTGAAGCTTTGGCACTTCTCGCTTTCATCAGTCAGAAATGCGTTGCCGGGGACTACGCAGACCTTGTTTTCAACAGCCTTTTTGCAGAACGTCGGCATATCAATGCTGTCGGGCAAATCGCACCAGATAAACAAGCCGCCGTCAATTCTGTTATAGGTAATTGCAGGGGCGCAGTATTTATCGAGCAAGCTCATACAAAACTCCGCCTTTTTGGTGTAAATCTCACGCAGTCTTGCAAGATGAGCGTTAAAGTCGTACTTCGTGATAAACTCGTTGCAGACATACTGCGACCAGATATTTGTATGAACGTCGTTGCCCTGCTTGCATACAACCAGCTTCTGGAAAATCGGCTTTGGGCAAATGCAGTAAGCAACACGCATACCGGGTGAAATTACCTTTGAAAAAGAGCCTGCGTAAATTACAATTCCGTCCGTATCAAGCGACTTGATGTTCGGAACATAATCTCCGCTGTAGCGCAAATCTCCGTACGGGTTATCCTCAAGAATAAGCACGCCGTACTTTTTGGCAAGCTCATAAACCTTCTTCCTCTTTTCAAGGCTCATTGTAACTCCCGAGGGATTCTGGAAATTCGGAATTGTGTAGATAAGCTTTGCGTTCGGGTTAGCCTTGAGCGCATTTTCAAGCTTCTCCACGCTCATTCCGTCAGGCTCAACCTTAACTCCGACAAGCTTTGCATTGTAGCTTCTGAAGGTGTTGAGCGAACCGATAAACGACGGCGCTTCGCAGATTACAACATCTCCCTCGTTGATAAGCGCCTTTGAGCACAAATCCATAATCTGCTGTGCTCCCGTTGTGATTAAAATATCATCGGTGTCACTGCCTGTGTTGTGCTCTTTCTTCATATACTCCTTTAGCGTGTTTCTAAGCGGAGTATAGCCCTCGCTTACGCTGTACTGCAAAACCGAAATCGGGTCATTTTTCAGAACCTCGGCTGAAATTTCGGCAATCTCCCTTGCAGGAAAAGCGTCAGGTGACGGGTTACCTGCCGAAAGCGAAACTACCTCGGGGTCGGACGCATACTTAAAAATCTCTCTTATTGCACTCGGTTTCAGATTTGAAACTCTGTCAGAAAACTTATATTCCATTTTATCCCTCTTTTTTGTAGCCGGTTTATATACCTTATAATTTTATCACGAATTGCGCATATATTCAAGCAATAACGCAAAGCAATCACATAAATTCTTTATTTTGTGCGGAAAAATGTAAAATCGTATTGTTTTTATAGGTTTAATGTAGTATAATTATGATGTATTTCTTTACGTTATTCATCATTTGAGTATTTATTTAGAAAACAGGGAGATTTATTATGAGTAAACGCAATGATTACGATTACTTTGATTTAGATAATTTTGACGATGGCTACGACAGCAGGGATTACCGCCGCCGTCAGCCGCAGCGCAGACAAGGCTCATACAACAGCCGCCCTGCTTACAACACCAACAGACGCCGCAGAAATAATAAAAAACGCACTCGCAACAGAATTATAATTGTCAGCTGCGGAATACTTATTATTATACTGTTAGTTGTAATGATTTCTTCTGTTTTCAAGGGTTGTTTCGGTGCAAAGCAGACAAATGCTCCCGTTTCTACCGAAACAAAGCCTGTTGCAACAGCCGATACACCGAATAATAAGAAGAACGATATACAGGACGACCTTTCTCCGACATACTTCAAAACTCCGCAGATTAAGGATGACAAGTCAAGCGGATATTCTGCCTACAGCATATATGTGTGGAACAAGCAGGGCTTTGAGCTTTTCGGCAGTGACGAGGCAAGGGCAACAACATATGCCGAAACAATCAACGGCTTTGCCGACAAATTAAACGGCATTACGGTTTACGATATGGTAATACCGAACCACACTGAAATGGGACTTCCCCAGCGCCTTAAGGACAGCGACGCTCCGTCAACCTCACAGGCTGAAAACATCAAGAGCATATACTCAAAGCTTTCCGACAAGGTAACACCGATAAACGCATACAACTACCTTGCAGACCACAACGACGAATACATCTACTTCGGCTCTGACCACCACTGGTCAGGACTCGGCGCTTATTATGCATACTCTGCGTTTGCAAAGACAAACGACCTTCCTGTTCTTTCCCTTGACGACTGCACCGAACAGCAGATTGAGGGCTTTACCGGCACATTCTCAAACACAGCAAGCGGTCTTGATACCGACACAGTGCACTACTGGGAGTTCCCGTACGAGGTGACAATGGACATCACCGACGAAAGCGGCAACTTAAACACCTACACAAGCCCGTACTATCAGTACGCAGAGGCAGGCTCGCTTACCTACGGCGTATTCATAATGGGCGACCATCCGCTTACTGTTCTGAAATCAGCCTCGGAAAACGCAGAAGAGGGCAAGAAAATTGCGGTAATTAAGGAAAGCTACGGCAACGCCTTTGTTCCCTATCTCACCTATAATTACGAGGAAGTTCACGTTATCGACTTCCGCACATTCGGCGATAATCTTGTTTCCTACTGTCAGCAGAACGGAATTGACGAGGTGCTTTTCCTCAACGGTGTTATGAGTGCAAACACACAGATTCAGCTTGACAGTATGAGTGGTCTGTTTGACTGATAATTTTAACTTTAATTTTACGAAAGGAGGCAACGGTATGATTTCAGAAAGAGTAAAAGTAAGCGTTTTCGGAAAAATCAGCAGTAATTTGCGTTCGGCTTACATCAGCTCTTCAGATATGAAGAACAAAAGCGCATATGTTGTATCACGCAGAAAAGTTCCCGAGTACTTCGACGGCGTAGTCATTGCCGTTGCCGAATTTGACGGACTTGACGGTGAAAGAGCTGTTGTCGCTCCGCCGGGAGAAATTTTCTACGAGCCCGAGCTTCGCAAACTGCTCTCACGTCTGAAAAATGTAAAGCTGAAAAGCATAACCTGTCTTTATGAAAAGTCCTGCGGTGCGATAATCTTTTACAAAACAAAGCAGAACACGAAAATTCTACTTGTAAAGAACAGCAACGGCAGATACTGGAGCTTTCCGAAAGGTCACATTGAAGAGGGAGAAAACGAACAGCAGACGGCAATTCGTGAAATCAAGGAAGAAACCGGACTTGACGTTACGTTGTTCAATGGTTTCCGTGAAATAAGCGAATACTGTCCTTTCGGCAAAATCCGAAAACGTGTTGTATTTTTCCTCGCACAGGCTTTTACCGACAACGTAAAGATTCAGGAGGAAGAAATCGACAGCTATATCTGGGTTGACCTTCAGCAAGCACGAAAAATGTGTTCATATGACAACGATTTAAGAATCATTGAAAAAGCCGAAACGGCAATTCATCTTATGAGAAATTAATAAAAGGGTATTTTGGGGTACACAAATGAAATGTGTGCCTCTTTTTTTACTCGTTAAAGTTTTGTCAACTTGCACAAACAACACAGTATATCGTAATTATTATTTAGTTAAATAATTAACGGCTTTTTATGCTAAATACCTAAAATATGTGCTTGTGTTTTATACAAAACGTAAAAACTCCTTTATTTATATTATCTAACTGTACAAAGATTTTAATAATTTTTTTGTGATTTTCCTACTATACTAACCCGATTTATTATTGTATAATATAACCATAGCAAATTTTATATGCTATATAAAATGACACCACCGAAAGGGGAAATATAAATGAAACTTGATACAATTCTTGCTGAAAGAAAAAACAAAAAAATTTACAAAGACGGTAACCTTGTAGCCAAGGTTTTTGACGAATCCTTCCCGAAGTCTGATATTCTTAACGAGGCACTGAATCAGGCGAGAGTTGAGGAAACAGGACTCAACATTCCAAAGGTTGAAGAGGTTACAAAGATTGACGGCAAATGGGCTATCATCTCAACATATATAGAAGGCAAAACACTTGCAGCTCTTATGGCTGAAAACCCCGACAAAATTGACGAGTACCTTGAGCTTTTCGTTGACATTCAGATTAAAATTCTCAATCAGAAAGCACCCTTGCTCAACAAGCTTAAGGACAAAATGAACAGAAAAATCAACGAAACAGACCTTGACGCAACTACAAGATATGAGCTTCACACACGCCTGCATGGTATGCCCAAGCACACAAAGGTTTGTCACGGCGACTTTAACCCCAGTAACGTAATCATCACTCCCGACGGCACTCCGTATGTACTTGACTGGTCACACGCTACACAGGGCAACGGCTCGGCTGACGCCGCAAGAACATATCTTTTGTTCCGTCTTAACAAGCAGGATGATGTTGCAGAAAAATATATGAAGCTGTTCTGTGAAAAGACAGATACTGCTCGTCAGTATGTAAACGAGTGGCTTCCGATTGTAGCTGCTTCACAGTCCGTCAAGGGCAAACCCGAAGAGCGTGAATTCCTGCTCTCATGGGTAAATGTCTGCGATTATCAGTAATCTGAAAGCATTAACAGGCATTATTAAACTAAGATAATCATTTTACTCATAAAACCTACTCTTACAAAACACCCCTGTACCAATCGGTACAGGGGTGTTTACCTTTTTGTGTTTTGTTAAAAATCTCCGCCACAGGGCAGAAAAACGTCATCTAATCTGTCTTTTTTCAGCATCCAGAGTTTCATATACATTGCAATCGGTGACGCAGGCGGCAGAACTTCAATTTTCAGCTTTTCAAACATCAGCTTGCTTTCATAGAAAAATCCTTGTTCAGCGCCTGTAAGATAAACAGGCACGCCGCATCTTTCGGCTTCGGCACAGAACTTTGTCAACTCGCTTCCGTCCGTATTTAGCGTACCCGAGTGGTATCCTTCAAGCAAAACCGCCTTTGTTCCCTGCCTAATCTGCGGATAGGTCATACCGACATACGGTTTTACATACAACACATCTGACGTTTCTTCAAGCTCAGTACAGTCCGACATTGAAATTTTATCGCTTTTTTCTTTATAAAATTTGCATTTTTCAATGCCGTAATCAGAATAACTCTCATATACACATTTTTCAAAAATACTAAAAATAAAATCCTCATAAGGGCTGTGCGGAAGAACTCTTGACGCTCTGTGAATATCCGTAACATCATACGGAGTATTTGCGTATGAAACAAAAACTCCCCTGCCTTTTCTGCTTTTGATAAGCTCAACTGCTCCGCAAAAATTACGAAAGCCGTTTGAACGCTCGTCCTCAAGCGGAAAGTTAGCCGAAACCAGAACAATCGGCGTTTTGCAAAGTCCGAATGCATACGACAAATATGCCGCCGTATATTGGAGCGTGTCCGTTCCGTGGGCGATAATAACGCCGTCAAACTCGCTTAAATCATAGGAGCTGATGCATTTATAGAGTTGAGTAAGAATCTTACCATTCATATTCTCGCTCAGAATGTTAAGCGGCTGAACGGCTGTAAACTCAACCTTTTTATCCTTTTTTGAATACATTTCAAGCAGTTTGTATGAATTTTTTGAATCAGGAGAAATTACTCCGCCCGATTTAGTCGAGCCGATTGTTCCGCCCGTAAACACAGTCAGTATTTTCATATTATCTGTTGACCTTTGCGCTGATTTTTATGATAGAAATTTCATATATATCCGTTACGTTATAAAATTTTTCAATCTCCGACTTTACAATATCGGGTAAATCGGGAGCGTATTTCTTTGCAAGCAGTTCAAGTGCATAACGCTTGTTGCTTTCCGTCTTTTCGGCAGTTCCGAAAACTACTGCACTGCCGTATTTTGTCGTAAGCTCTTTTGCAATAACCTGCGGATTATCAAC
>CAMKNF010000081.1 GCA_946414115.1 uncultured Ruminococcus sp.
TAGGTAACAACAAACGCTTCATTTACAGTCGTAGGGACACGGCGTGCCGTGTCCGAAGTGGCAATCAAACTTTACCGATTAAACTGTAGTTACAGAGGACAACAAACCTTTCCGTAGTGGACGGCTTCCCGGACGTCCCGATGTATAAATCAAATGTAGAGAACGGTCTTGAGCGTTTAAATATACATTTTGCATAAAATGTTTTTATATTTTTTACAAAACACTATTGACTATTCTTGATTTGTGTTGTAGTATTGTATTGTAAACTTAATACAACCATTACAATACAAAGGAGAGATATTATGAAAAAGCTAAAATTCTTATCGGTTCTTCTGGCTGTGCTGACTGCGTTTTCCTGCATTTCGGCATTTTCAACCTTTGCCGCAGAAACCAAAACAATTTCGGCAGTTGAGATTACGGAAGTTCCTAACGATATTTTCACAAAAAGTCCTGACGATTTGCTCTACGGTCTGAAAATAAAAATCAGCTATTCCGACAACTCCTCGGGTACTTGCGAGGTGACAAAGGACAACATCTATGAAAGCGGAACGCAGGACAATACCTCTGAAACAGGCTTGTCACAGACGGTTGCGATAGTTTCCGTTGACGACAGAATCGGCGTGTTCGTTAATTGCTTAAGATTTGTCGGAGATTATATTGAATATCAGGTTTCTGTGATGTCATCAATCGATGATATGACGGAATGCTCCAAGAAGATATACTATCCCGAGAACTACGACCTTCCCGAGGTTTTCTGCAAGGACTATCTTGTTTACAAAACCAACCCCGACGGTACGCTCACGCTTATCAATCACAACGTTTTTCCGCCTGATTTGAGCACGGACGAAATCGTTTATCCCGAAATAGTTATCCCCGAGCAGATTCACGGCAAAACGGTAACAGCCATAGCAAACTACGCACTTCTCGGCTATGAGCATCCGTCAGCCGTAACAATTCCCGCTACGGTTACGTCTGTCGGCGAATACGCATTCGGTTACTGCATTGACTTCCACAGAAGCGGCGACAACCATAACATTCCCGACAATGTTATGGACACAAGGCTTGCGCAAAAGCTTGTGACGGCAGAAGAAAATGAAAAATTCATTGTAAAAATTTATCTCGGCGGCTCAAATCCGAAAATGCAGGGCAACAGATTAAAGCTTATGTATTTTAAAGACTGTACGGATTATGTGTATGACAGTGAGGAACAGGAGGCAACCGCCACCATTACCAAAGCGCAGATTTACTCGATGAAGGACGTTGAGGACATTTCAATTCAGCTTGTGTATTCCAAAACTCCGAGCTATGTTTCGGACGAGGTCTATGATTTCAGTGAATACCTGAACGGCGGAAAAATTCCTGCCAAGATTTCCATTTTCGGCGCAAGCGAAGAGGAGCTTAAAGCCGACTGCAAATCAATGAGCCAAAAGTATTTCGGCGGCAGAACGAACTATACAATCGATGCAGAACTCGGTTATATGTACATTGACGCAACGCTTGCAGAGCTTGAAAAAGCGTCTGATGATGAACTGGTATTCGGCATTGATGTAAACACCGGCAACGTTGATTACGATTTGTTCAAGAAGATGTACAAAGAAAGTGACACGTATAAAACGGATATTTTCGTTTACAATATGTTCGGCATCTCTCCCACAGAGAGCAATTATAAGGCTTTTGCAAGAAAGTATTTCAGCGGCTGTGAGTACGAGATTCGTATCTGCGAAAGCCAAAGAATAATGATTGTAAAGGGTGCGGCAAAGCGTGCCGTTATGACAGCAGGAAGCGAGGATTTATATCAGATAAACACCTTCTCACCGCCGATTATGAACAATTACCCGAATATCGTAATTTACGGCAAAAACGGAAGTGCCGCCCAGACCTACGCCGAGAACAATTCAATTAAGTTTGTCGGTACGGGCAGTCAGTATCAGCTCGGTGACGTAAACCTTGACGGCAAAATCACCGTAGCAGACGCAACCGAGATTCTCAAAGCAAACGTTGACCTTGTTACGCTCACGGACGAGCAGAAAAAGCTTGCAGACTTTGACGGAAACGGCGTTGTAAATGTTATAGACGCATCCGAGCTACAGCGAGCAATTGTAAATTCGTAACAAATAGGATACAATAAAAATAAGATATATTGCAAAGCAACCGCATCCGAATATGGGTGCGGTTGTTGTTTTTTAAGAGTTGAAATTATAGCAACGTTGCCGTAGGGGACGGCTTCATAGACGTCCCGAAACGTTGCCGATATATCAATATAAAATCAGCGAACAAACCGTTCCATACAACACGCACTATTACAAATTCGGAGTTTTGCGTGTCGAGGCACTCGACCGACCATTAATTCCGAATTACGCATTCCGAATTCCGAATTAAAACAGGTCGGACACCGCTGTACTGCGATGTTCCGACCTTTGTTTTTAATTAATTACCTGATTACTTTTCTTTTACGGTTGATTTCTTTTTCTTTTTAATAATGTACGTGTAGGCGCACAGTCCTGCAAACGTCAGCAGGCATATTGCCGTTACTGCAAATCCCGGCCAGAATCCCTTGGGATAATAGTACAGCTTGATTTCGTGACTGCCCTTTGAAAGCGGGAACGCTAAAAGCGAACCGCCGACAGGAGTGATTTCAATCTCCTTTCCGTCAACAACAGCTGTCCAGCCCTCCTCATAGGGGATAGAAGTATAGAACAAGCCGTCCTCGCTGACGTCAATTGTGCCCTCCATTGAGCTTCCTGTAAGACTTTCTGTTGTCATAACGTCCTTGCTGACCTTTTCATAGCCTTTCTCAAAAACATCCTGATTGAGAAGGTTTACATAAACCTGTGCCGAGCCTGACTGTCCCTGCTCAAGCTGGGAATAAACCGAAATCTTGTCGCCCTTGTTAAAGTAGCCTATGCAGGCAATATACGGACGTCCCATTCCGTAGGTGGAGCTTTGTGCGGCGTCGTTCTGCATTACAGTAACATTGTCACCGCCCGAAATTTTGGCGTACATACAGTACAGTCCGTCCTCGGGAGCTTCGTAATTCCATTTTACGTGGGGTGTGATTGATGCATCTGTACAGCTGAACGAATAGTTGCCGTATGAGGTTTTGGTTACGGGGAATTTATTGTAATCATAATGTCCCTGTGAAACAACGTCAAGCGAAGTGTATACATTCTCGTTGATTCCCGTTGCAAGCTTGAAAAATTCGTTTTGCTGGTCAAACGGATTGAACTGGTCCTCGTTGTCGTTTTCAACCCACTGCGTAAGATTGTTGTTTACCATAAATCCCATAGGAATGTAGTGGTCGTTCTTCAACAGCTTTTCGTTGCCGACTGCATAAGCCTCTGATAAATCGTAGGTGTTGCGGTAAATTCCGTCACGTGAAATGATGTATTTCAGATTCATAAACACATTTGTAACGGGCGAGCCTTCGGCGTAGGTGTATCTGTTGCCGCTCTTCCAGCCCATCATACCGAAGTTCTCAAAGAAACGTGTTGTGTCAACATTAGCCATTGAGTTGAACATTGAAAGACCGTTGTAGCCGTTGAGCGAGCCGTCGTTCAGAGTCTGCGTTGAGGTCGTTTCTGCACGCCATAATTCTGTTGTGTTCTCCTCAAGGCTGTTCATATAGTTGATAACCTGTTTGGTGGTTTCGCCGCCTCGGGGATAGTCGTATGTGCCTGTAACCGTTGTGGTTTTTACGCCGATATACGCCGTTGCACCGCTTTCGCCGATTACAACTACGGCAAGCACAATAAGAAGCACCTGTTTAGGAACTATTCTTCTTGTGTACAGGAAGAGCATTGTGCATACCACAAGGGCAACAACTGCCGTTCCGATGATTGTATAAGCCTCCTGAGTGCCGATTGCAAACAGGATAACAAGCGTTGAGCCTAAAGCTGCCAGCAGAACGTCCCAGCACGAGCTGAAATCAATCAGCATAAACGCTCTGAATGCCATTACGACAAGCACAAAGCTGATAAGGTAGCTGAAACGGTAGGGAATCATATTTGTAAAGTGGAAGCCGTGCCATATGTAGTCAAGCTGTCTGATGATACAGCTTAAAATCATAAAGAAGATTAGGCACATATCCACAATCTTTTCCTTGAGCCTGATTTTCTTTGAGGTGAGGAAAAGTATGCCGAGCACAATTGAAATAGTGCCGCAGGCGATGTTCGGCAATGCGTCTGCCTCTTTTGTAGCAGGAGAAATAAACGTGATGAAGTTTGACAGAATCTGCTGAATTGCCGTCAGTACGCCGAGCAAATCATTGGACTTGCCGATGTTGATGCTGAACGTTGACGGGAACGAGCTGCCCGAGGCGTTTGTGTTCTGCAAGCCGAAGAATGCAGGCAAGAGGAAAAACGCTGTAATTCCGATTGCGATAAGCGAGAACACGCCCATTCTCAGAAGCTTTGTAAAGAAGGTCTTTACGTTCTCCCACTTTACAATATTGTATGCGATAAAAATAAGCAGTACAAAAATGCAGGTAAAAAGTCCTATGTAGTAGTTTGCAAGGAGCGAAAGCGCAAGCGTTACAACATAAAGGCGGAACTTGTTTTCGGTCAGTAGCTTTACCGCACCGAGCACAACAAGCGGGGTAATGCAGACGGTATCAAGCCAGATTGTGTTCCAGTAGTAGCCCATAAAGAATGCGCAGAACGAGAAACAACAGCCGAACAAAACGAGTGAAAAATCGTTTTTCTTGAATACACTGCGGAGGAAAATCGCCATAAACATACCTGCACAGGCAACCTTTATGACAACCGAGAACATCAGAAATTCTCTGAGCCATTCGCTCGGAATGAACACGGAAAAGAAGTTTAACGGACTTGCAAGGTAGTATGACATCAGCGCAAAGTAGTTTACGCCGGCACCCTGAGTCCACGACCAGAACAGCGATTCACCGTGCTTGAGCTTGTCCTGAAAGTCAACGAGGAACGGAAAGTACTGGTGCCACAAATCCGTTACAAGAATCTGCTGGTCGCCGAACGGCGATACCTTCATCAGCGCAAACGCCGTTGTCATCAGCACAAACGGCACTAAAAACGCAAGTATGATGAAAAGGTTGTTTGAGAAAAAAGCCTTGAACCTGCCCTGCTCCTTAAGCGTGGGCGCCTTTGCCTTTTTCAGAGCTTGTGTATTTGGCATATTAAAATAAACCTCCTGTTGTGTTTGATTTATTCGTTTTGTGTGAAAATTCAATTCAGCACATATTTATAATATTGTACCACATCTTTTCAATAAGGTAAACATAATTTATGTGAAAATTCGGAATTTTATTTTAGTTTAAATTAATATAGATGTAACATTTCCTGCTGAATTATATTTTTTCATAAAATACCTTGACAGATGAGGTACTATGTATTATTATATACCTACGATAACCGAAAGGGGTGCTCATATGTCGATTACTGCCGACCTTATACGAGGTCATACCGACACGATAATTCTTGCAAAGCTTATGGAGTGCGACAGCTACGGCTACGAAATCAACAAAGCCGTCTACAAGGCATCAAACCAGATGTACGAGCTTAAAGAGGCTACGCTCTACACTGCGTTCAAGCGCCTTGAGGACGCAGGCTGTATTTCATCCTACTGGGGCGACCAGAGCACAGGCGCACGAAGAAAATACTACACAATCACCGAGCTTGGCAAAAAAACATATCAACAAAAAATTAACGAGTGGTTAGAGGCAAAGCGTCTGCTTGACACTCTGCTTCACACAGACTGATAATTACGGAGGGATAATATGGAACCGAAATTAAGAGATTATATTGAAAATCTGTTTGCTACAGCTCCGAAAACAAAGCAATCCTACGAGCTTAAGGAGGAAATCATACGCAACACAATCGACCGCTACCACGATTTGCTTACCGAGGGCAAAAGCGAGGGCGAGGCTTATAACCTTGCGATTGCAGGAATCGGCGACATTAACGAGCTGCTGGAGGCTCTCGGCGGTAACCCGATTGAGGAAAACGCAATGACAGAGGAACAGCATTCGGCAATAAAAAGCAGAAACTCAATTTTTACGGGAATTGCCGTTGCGCTGTACATACTCTGCGTGTCGCCGTGCATTCTGCTTGCAGGCACACCGCTTGTTGACATAAGCCCTGTTTTTATGTTCTTTATGATAAGCGTTGCTACAGGACTTCTGATTTACAGAAACAGGACACAGTACATTATGCTTGAGGAAAATCCTGAAAAAGCTTCGAAAATGAGGATAAATGCAATTCTTAAAGCCGTTGCAATCGGTATGTACATCTCCTGCACAACGCCCTGTATTCTGCTTGCAAGTACTCCGCTTGTTGCAATAAGTCCTGTATTTATGTTCCTGATGATTGCAATTGCTACGGTAATTGTTGTGTTCACAAGGGACAAAAGCGGCTACACAAGAGCGGACGAAACTATGGTGGAGAGCTTCAAGGAGTTCAACGGACAAAAGCGCAAAACCTCGGCTCTGTACAAGGTGCTTGTGGCTATACTTTGGATAACAACATCATTCGTGTACATTTATTTAACAATTGCAACGGGATTTGTCACCGCTGCGGTAACGTGGATAATCTTCCTCGTTGCGGTTGCAATTCAGAATCTTATGAAAGCAATATTTGACTATGCGGAGGCGAGAAAATGAGAAAATCAGCAAGAAACAGAATAATAATCTGGTCAATCGTCAGCGTACTTCTTATCGGTTTGCTGACTGTGGGAATAATCGGGGTGAGAAAATACAATGTGTTTAACTTCAAGCTGTTCAGCTTTTCGGGTGAAGACCTTGACAAAATGTCAACAGGCAGTGCACAGTTTGATAAAAACGAGGTTAAATCAATTGACATCAACTGGACGAGCGGTACGGTTGAAATCAAAAACGGCAGTACCGATAAGGTGGAAATTTCGGAAAATGCGTCATACGACAAGGACGACGACAACGCAATGCGATGGAGCCTTGACGACGGAAAGCTTAAAATTTACGACAGCAAAAATTACGGTTTTCAATGGTTTTCGTTTTCACTGTCGCCCAAAAAGCTGACCGTAGCTCTGCCCGAAGGTATCTCGCTTGATGAATTTGACGTAAGCTCGGCAAGTGCAGATGTGACTGCCGAGAGCATAAATGCGGATACTCTCGATATAGAAACAGCGTCGGGCAAAATCAAAGTAGACAGCTTTGATGGCAATAAAGCCGATATAAACACTGCAAGCGGTACTGTTGACTTTAACGCAGTATCGGCAGACGAGGTTGACGTTGAAACCGTATCGGGCGAATGTACAGTCAGCGGTAAAATTGAAAAGCTCAACGTATCGGGCGTTTCAGCAGGGCTTAACCTCACTGTCGGCAAAAACAACAGCGAAATCAGCGCAGAAACCGTAAGCGGAAACGTAAATATCAAGACAAACTGCGACGAAAGCGGATTTACGGCACACTACAGCAGTGTAAGCGGTAATTTCAGCAGTGACTTTGCAGGCAAAAACAAGGACGGAAAGTTCGTTTACGGCAGCGGCAAGGCAGACTATAACATATCAACCGTCAGCGGAAACATTGATATTCAGCCCTTTGCAGAGGACGAATTGACAAAGTGGCTTTTTGAGCTGTCATAAACTATAATTTAATGCGGAATTCGGAATTAGGAATGCGGAATTAATGGTCGCTTCGCTCCGGATTTGTAATAGTGCGTGTTGTTTGGAAAGGTTTGTTTGCTGAATTAAATTTGATATATTTATAACGTTTAGTAATAATACTAAAAATCTACTCCTGCGGCAACGCCGCATATAAATTAATTCGGGCACCAAGCTTTTGAATTATTTGAACCTATCCACTCGACCGCAATTCCTAATTCCGCATTCCTAATTCCGCATTCCTAATTCCGCATTAAAAAATTATATTTTACTTAAACTTTACTTTTTTATTTACTTGTTGTATAATGGAATGTACGAATTTGTACATTCCATTAATTTTGTTTATAAAGTTGTTTAAAAATACGAAACGTCCTGATAAAACAAAGGAGATTTTTGAATGAGAAAGATTCCTTTTTCGCCGCCCGATATTTCGCAGGCGGAAATAGACGAGGTAGTTAAGGTTGTAAAATCGGGCTGGATTACCACAGGTCCCGAAACAAAGCTGTTTGAAAGCAGAATTGCCGATTTCTGTCACGTAAACAAGGCTGTCTGCCTTTCGTCGCAGACCTCCTGCGCCGAGCTTACACTGCGTATTCTCGGAATCGGACCGGGTGACGAGGTTATTCTTCCTGCCTACACCTACACTGCAACCGCATCAATCGTCTATCACGTCGGAGCAAAGCCCGTTATGATTGACTGCAAAAGCGGAAGCTTTGAGATGGATTACGACAAGATGGAGGAAGCAATCAACCACAACACCAAGGCGATTATTCCCGTTGACCTTGCAGGCGTAATCTGTGACTACGACAGGATTTTTGAGGCTGTTGAGCGCAAAAAGAGCGTGTTCCGTCCCAAAAACGAGCTTCAGGAAAAATTCGGCAGAGTTTTCGTTGTGGCTGACGGCGCACACGCATTCGGCGCACAGTGGCACGGCAAAATGTGCGGTGAAATTGCCGACTTTACAAATTTCAGCTTTCACGCTGTTAAGAATATGACGACCGCAGAGGGC
>CAMKNF010000082.1 GCA_946414115.1 uncultured Ruminococcus sp.
ACCGAGATCTACACTCTTTCCCTACACGACGCTCTTCCGATCTGAAGATTCTCAGTGAGAACATCGACAAGCTCCACGAAATTGCCGCTTATCTGATTAAGCACGAGAAGATGGGCAGTGAGGACTTTGAGGCTGTAATGAACGGCACATATGTTGAGCCGATTGAGGTTGAAGAGAGTGATGACTCGGAAGAAACCGTTTCCGGTAACGCTAACTCCGAAACTAAAAATAATAATTCCACAGAAGAATAATTAATCTGATAGCCTCCTTCGGGAGGCTATTGCAGAATGTAGGGCGGATAAAATTGCCCAAAATGGGGTTGAAAAATGGCACAGGATAAAATAATTGTCAGAGGAGCAAAGGAACATAACCTTAAAAATATTGACGTCGAAATTCCGAGAAACAAGCTTGTAGTAATCACAGGACTTTCAGGCTCGGGCAAAAGCTCTCTTGCATTTGACACGATTTATGCAGAGGGACAGCGCCGCTATGTTGAAAGCCTTTCATCATACGCACGAATGTTTCTCGGTCAGATGGATAAACCGAACGTTGAAAGCATAGAGGGCTTGTCGCCTGCAATTTCAATCGACCAGAAAACCACGTCAAAAAATCCACGTTCAACTGTCGGAACCGTAACCGAAATCTACGATTATCTTCGTCTTTTGTACGCACGAATCGGCATACCGCATTGTACGGTCTGCGGCAGGGAAATCCGTCAGCAGACTGTTGACCAGATTGTCGATAAAATTATGTCATATGACGAGGGCACGAAAATTCAGGTTATGGCGCCTGTTGTGCGTGGCAGAAAGGGCGAACACGCAAAGGTGCTCGACAGCGCAAGAAAGTCGGGATTTGTGCGTGTGCGTGCCGACGGAATAATCTACGATTTATCGGAGAAAATTCCTTTAGAGAAAAATAAAAAGCACAACATCGAGGTTGTCGTTGACCGTCTTGTAATCAAACCCGAGATTATGTCACGTCTTGCCGACAGCATTGAAACTGCGTCAAAGCTTGCAGGCGGTCTTGTTGTTGTCAACTTTTCGGGTGGTGAGGACGTTACCTTTTCACAGAAGTACGCCTGTCCCGAGCACGGCGTGAGCATTGACGATTTATCACCACGTATGTTTTCGTTCAACAATCCTTTCGGTGCGTGTCCGAAATGTACGGGGCTCGGTGTGTTCCTTAAGATTGACGAAAATAAAATAATTCCCGATTGGAATAAAAGCATAAAGGACGGCGGCATAAAGGGAAGCGGCTGGGCAATGGAGGGGAGCTCGATTGCGACTATGTATTTTGAGGCGCTTGCTGAAAAATATAATTTCTCGCTGTCCGAGCCACTGAAGAACATTCCAAGAGATGTTGTAGATAAAATCCTCTACGGCACAGGCGATGAAAAGCTTAAAATGAACCGCAAAACCGTTTACGGAAGCGGAAGCTATGAGCAGAGCTTTGAGGGCATAATCAACAACCTTGAACGCCGTTACCGTGAAACAGGCAGTAACTGGATAAAGGACGAAATCAGCTCGTATATGACGGAAATTCCGTGTGATGAGTGTCACGGCGAACGCCTTTCAAAGGAGAGCCTTGCCGTTACTGTCGGCGGAATCAATATTTCCGAGTTCTGCAAAATGTCGGTAATTGACGCACTCGACTTTGTTAAAAAGCTTGAGCTTACCGAAAAGGAACAGATTATTGCCAAGGAAATAATCAAGGAGATAATCGAAAGGCTCAACTTCCTCAAAAGCGTTGGTCTTGGCTACCTTACGCTTTCAAGAAGCTCGGGCACACTGTCGGGCGGTGAAAGTCAGCGAATAAGGCTTGCAACGCAGATAGGAAGCTCGCTTATGGGCGTGCTCTATATCCTCGACGAGCCGAGCATCGGACTTCACCAGCGTGATAATGAAAAGCTGTTGAATACCCTCAAGCATCTGCGTGACCTCGGCAATACAGTTATTGTCGTTGAGCACGATGAGGACACAATGTATGCCGCCGACTGCATTGTTGACGTTGGCCCCGGTGCAGGAATACACGGCGGTGAGATTGTCTGCACAGGTGACGTTGACAAAATCAGAGCCTGCGAAAAGTCAATTACAGGACAGTATTTAAGCGGAAAACGTTGTGTACCCGTTCCCGAAAAGCGCAGAAAGGGCAACGGAAAATTCCTTGAAATCAAGGGTGCGGCACAGAATAACCTTAAAAACATCAATGTTAAAATCCCCCTCGGTGAGCTTGTCTGCGTAACAGGCGTATCGGGTTCGGGAAAAAGCTCCCTTATTAATGAAATTCTCTACAAAACCCTTGCACGTGAATTAAACGGCGCAAAGACAATTTCGGGTAAGCATAAGGAAATCAAGGGACTTGAAAACCTCGACAAGGTAATCGCAATCGACCAGAGTCCGATTGGAAGAACTCCACGTTCAAACCCTGCAACATATACGGGATTGTTTACCGATATAAGAGCATTGTTTGCCTCAACGCAGGACGCCAAAATGCGCGGCTTTAATCAGAGCCGATTTTCCTTCAACGTAAAGGGCGGCAGATGCGAGGCTTGTCAGGGTGACGGAATCATCAAGATTGAAATGCACTTTCTTTCCGACGTTTACGTTCCCTGCGAGGTCTGCAAGGGTAAACGTTACAACCGTGAAACGCTTGAAGTCAAGTACAAAGGTAAGTCAATCAGCGACGTTCTTAATATGTCGGTTGAGGAGGCAATGGAGTTTTTTGCGAACATTCCGAAAATCTACAGAAAGCTGAAAACACTGTTTGATGTCGGACTCGGTTACGTAAAGCTCGGACAGTCTGCAACAACGCTTTCGGGCGGTGAAGCACAGAGAGTCAAGCTTGCAACGGAGCTTTCAAAGCGCAGTACAGGCAAGACGATTTATATTCTCGACGAGCCGACAACAGGACTTCATATTGCCGATGTTCACAGGCTTGTTGACGTTTTGCAGATGCTTGTCGAGGGTGGAAATACTGTTGTAGTCATTGAACATAACCTTGATTTGATAAAGACCGCCGATTATATAATCGACCTCGGTCCCGAGGGCGGAGATGCTGGCGGAGAAATCGTAGCGCTCGGAACTCCCGAAAAGGTTGCAGAAAACGAACAATCCTTTACTGGACAGTATCTAAAACCACTGCTGAATAAATAATTTTATAAATTTTTTGAAAAGTTGCATAAAAATATGCAACTTTTTCTTTTTTTGCCCTGTAAGTGGAGGTGATAAATTGAGTGAACAGATTATTCTGGCGTTGCTTTCATTTGCTGGTACACTAATCGGAACACTTGCAGGAATATTTGCAACGTCAAGGCTGTCAAATTACAGGATAGAACAGCTCGAAAAAAAGGTTGACAAGCATAATAACCTGATTGAGCGTGTATATCTTATTGAACAGCACGAAGCGGTGATTGAGAACAAGCTGAAAACAGCCGACCACCGCATTTCAGACCTTGAAAACGAACAAAATCAGAGCAATACCGTATGATAGTAGTGTGCGGTATTGCACATTGAAAGGACATCAGATTATGAAAAAATTAAATTTATGTTTTACTAAAAACTGCCTTATGCGTGCCCTGCGCACATTTTTGCAGACTGCAATCGGCTATGTAATCACTAATATGACGCTGTATTTCAGCGGAATAAATTTTGCCGATGGTGACGTGGTTAAAAACGCATTAATCGGTCTTGCAATCTCTGCGTTCTCGGCAGGAGCGGCTGCAGTAATGAATATTGAAAAAGGGGAAGATAGAAGTGGCTAAAAAAATTTATTTAAGTCCGTCAAATCAGTACGGAAACACTTATAAAACCGGCAACACAAACGAAATGGCACAATGCGATAAAATTGCAAAGGCAACGGCAACTGCTCTCAAACGTTGCGGCTTTGAAGTCAAGGTAGGCAGTTCCGGCGACAGTATGCAGAATCGCTGTAATGAATCCGACAGTTTTAGCGCCGACATTCATATGCCGATTCATACAAATGCGTACAACGGACAGGTGACAGGAGGGACGAGAATTTTCTGCCTTAATTCAAATGGCAGAAAGGCTTGTCAGGCAGTTTTAAACGAGCTTGGTAAAATCTCACCCGGCACAGCCGACAGCATAACCTATCAGACCGGCCTTTATGAAATCAACGTGCCCAATGCGCTTACCGTTTACGTTGAGTGTGAATTTCACGACACAAAGACAGGCTCGGATTGGATTCGTAATAATATTACAAATATCGGCGAAGCAATCTGCAAGGGACTTTGCTCCTACTTCGGCGTAAAGTATAAATCAGCCTCATCAGGCTCGGGCAATTCATCATCAGGCAGTTCAGGCACTTCAACAGGTTTTAAAAGCTATATCGTAAGAATCACACCCTCTGACGGCGTAAACATCAGAAAAGGTGCAGGAACAGACTACGCAATCATAGGTGCAATCGCACAGGGCGGAGCATATACAATCGTTGCTGAAAAAACAGGCAAGGGCGCAAAGAAATGGGGCAAGCTTAAAAGCGGAGCAGGCTGGATAGCCCTCGACTTTACGGAAAAAATAGAATAAAAAAGTCTGTGTAAGCAAAAATAAAAAAACAGGCGGTTTTGCATCTCGCAAAACCGCCAAATCTTTATGTATTAAATTTCTTTATCAGAATTTAATCTTCTCTGCAATGTATTCGCTTAACTTATCAATAGCAACTCTTTCCTGCTGCATTGTGTCACGGTCACGAACAGTTACACAGCCGTCCTCAATTGAGTCAAAGTCGTATGTAATGCAGAACGGTGTGCCGATTTCATCCTGACGTCTGTAACGCTTGCCGATTGAGCCTGCATCGTCATAGTCAACCATAAAGTCCTTGGTAAGCATTTCATAAACTTCCTCTGCTTTTTCGTTGAGCTTTTTAGACAACGGAAGAACTGCCGCCTTAAACGGAGCAAGTGCAGGGTGGAAATGCATAACAACTCTTGTGTCCTTTTCGTCAATAACCTCTTCGTCATAAGCCTCAACAACGAGAGCGAGGAAAAGACGTTCAACGCCGAGCGACGGCTCGATAACATACGGAATGTATTTCTCATTAGTTGTCTGGTCAAAGTATTCAAGCGCCTTACCGCTTGTGTTGCTGTGCTGTGTAAGGTCGTAGTCTGTTCTGTCGGCAACGCCCCAGAGCTCGCCCCAGCCGAACGGGAAGAGGTACTCAAAGTCGGTAGTAGCCTTTGAATAGAAGCAAAGCTCCTCGGCGGAGTGGTCACGCAGACGGAGATTCTCTTCCTTGATGTTGAGCGAATAAAGGAAGTCACGGCAGAAGCCTCTCCAATACTCAAACCATTCAAGGTCAGTGCCGGGCTTGCAGAAGAATTCAAGCTCCATCTGCTCAAATTCACGCACACGGAAGATGAAGTTACCGGGAGTAATTTCGTTACGGAAGCTTTTGCCGACCTGCGCAACGCCGAACGGAATCTTTTTGCGGCTTGTTCTCTGAATGTTAGAGAAGTTTACGAAAATGCCCTGTGCAGTTTCGGGACGAAGATAAATTTCATTCTTGCTGTCCTCGGTAACGCCCTGAAAAGTCTTGAACATAAGATTGAACTGACGAATGTCTGTAAAATTGTGCTTGCCGCAGTTGGGGCAGGGAATAGCCTTTTCCTTGATGTAGTCCATCATCTGCTGATTAGTCCAGCCTGCAACGTTTGTGCCGTCAAAATCCTCGATAAGGTTGTCGGCACGGTGGCGTGTTTTACATTCCTTACAATCCATAAGAGGGTCGGAAAATCCGCCGAGGTGACCTGATGCAACCCAGGTCTGCGGGTTCATAAGAATAGCAGAGTCAAGACCTACGTTGTACTTGTTTTCCTGAACGAACTTTTTAAGCCAAGCGTTCTTGATGTTGTTTTTTAAAGCCATACCAAGAGGGCCGTAATCCCAGGTGTTTGCAAGACCGCCGTAAATTTCAGAACCCGGATATACAAAGCCTCTGCCTTTGCAAAGGGCAACGATTTTGTCCATAGTCTTTTTTGTATTTTCCATAAAAGTAACCTCATTTCCGATAGAATATATACAATAAAAATAATACAATTATTTTCCTCTTGTGTCAAGAGTTTAAGTTAAAGAGAAATTTATTCGCAGTTTATTATAAATATTGCTTATTTCCCTTATTTGTGATATAATAACTAAAATTGCGTTAGTTTACCCTTTTTGATGCGGAGGTAGAATTTTGGTAGTGTTCGGAATTGACCCCGGCTATGCGATAGTTGGCTGGGGAGCAATCAGCTTTAAGTCAAATACATACAAGGCTCTCGGCTACGGTTCTGTTGAAACGCAGTCTCATACCGACTTTAACCAAAGGCTTGAATATATTTACGACGAGCTGTATGCAATACTCAACCGTTGCCGTCCCGATGCACTTGCAATCGAAAGACTGTATTTTCAGACAAACCAGAAAACCGCAATCAAGGTTGCACAGGCGAGGGGAGTAACACTCCTTGCGGCACAAAAGCTGAAAATACCGATTTTCGAGTACACTCCGCTGCAGGTTAAAACAGCCGTAACAGGATACGGTAAGGCGAAAAAACCACAGGTTATGGAAATGACACGCAGACTTTTAAAGCTTGACGAAGTGCCGAAACCCGACGATACAGCCGACGCACTTGCAATTGCAATCTGTCACGCACAGGCGGCTGGCTCGGATTTACGTCAGGCTATGTTCAGGAAAGGAATATAAAAATGCTTTATTCCGTAAGAGGAAAGTTGATTCACACAACGTCGTCGAGCGCAGTTGTAGAGTGCGGCGGCGTGGGATACAACTGTCAGACAACAATCAATACGCTAAAAAACCTCAAATTAAACACAGAGGTAACGCTTTATACATACCTTAATGTCAGGGAGGACGCAGTCGAGCTTTTCGGCTTTGCCACCAAAACCGAGCTTGATACCTTCAAAACGCTCATCAGCGTAAGCGGAGTAGGACCGAAGGCAGGACTGTCCGTCCTTTCGGAGTTAAGCCCCGAACAGGTTGCAATGGCTATTGCGACTGACGACATTAAAACAATCACAAGGGCGCAGGGAATCGGAAAGAAAATTGCACAGCGAATTGTGCTTGAATTAAAGGATAAGCTTGCAAAAGCGGTAGCAACTGACGATTCAATGCCAGCCGTAACCTCGGGTGCGGCAAATGCAGTAACGGGCAATATTCCGAAAGCAATTGAAGCTCTGGGAGTGCTCGGCTACTCACCGTCAGATGTTTCACCTGTACTTGCAACGCTTGACAGCTCACTGCCTGTTGAACAGCTTATTGCCCTGACATTAAAGCAGATGGGAAGAAATTAAGATGAGCAAAATGGAATTTTCAGAAGAATTTGACTTTGAAAACAGAATACTTGATACTTCCGAAATCCCCGAGGATTCAGCCGACGGAGAGAATCCGTTAAGACCGAAAACGCTTGATGAATACATAGGTCAGGATAAGGCAAAGGAAAACTTACGGGTGTTCATTGAAGCGGCAAAAATCAGGGGAGAAACGCTCGACCACGTTCTGCTCTACGGCCCACCCGGACTCGGTAAAACAACGCTTGCGGGAATAATTGCAAACGAGCTTGGCGTGTCGGTAAGAATAACGTCAGGTCCCGCAATTGAAAAGCCCGGTGATCTGGCGGCTTTGCTTACGAACCTCAACGAGGGCGACGTGCTTTTTATAGACGAAATCCACCGTTTAAGCAGAGCGGTAGAGGAAATTCTCTACCCGTCAATGGAGGACTTTGCAATCGACATCATAACAGGCAAGGGACAAATGGCGGCTTCGTATCACCTGCCGCTGCCGAAGTTTACGCTTGTCGGAGCAACAACAAGAGCAGGTCAGCTTACAGCACCTCTGCGTGACCGTTTCGGCGTGGTGTTAAGACTTGAACTCTACACGCCCGAGGAGCTTGCGCAAATCGTAACGAGAAGTGCAGGAATACTCGGAATAAAAATCGAGCACGACGGTGCGCTTGAAATAGCCTCACGTTCAAGAGGAACGCCGAGAATTGCAAACAGACTTTTAAAGCGTGTGCGTGACTTTGCACAGGTAATGTCAGACGGCATAATCAATGTTGAGTCTGCAAGGACAGCGCTTGACAGGCTTGAAATTGACGAACTCGGTCTTGACCAGAACGACAGAAGAATGCTTGAGGCGATAATCAGGTTTTACAACGGCGGCCCCGTGGGACTTGAAACGCTTGCAGCGGCAATCGGCGAGGAGGCAGTCACAATTGAGGACGTTTACGAGCCGTATCTTCTGCAAATCGGATTTTTAAGCAGAACGCCGAGGGGAAGATGCATAACCGCCGAAGCGTGCAGACATCTCGGCTACGATTTCCCGAAGGGCACTGTAAATGCAATGCCCACCCAGCCGAGCTTGTTTGATAAAAATTAATCAGAATTATTATAAAATTGAAATTACGGAGGAAAACAATTATGGGAAGACTATTCGGAACAGACGGTGCAAGAGGCGTTGCAAATTCCGAGAGATCGGAAGAGCACACGTCTGAACTCCAGTCACCATCAAGTATC
>CAMKNF010000083.1 GCA_946414115.1 uncultured Ruminococcus sp.
ATCGGTATAGTTTGATTGCCACTGCGGACACGGCACGCCGTGTCCCTACGACTGTAATACAAACGTTTCCTGTATCGCCGTAGGGGACGGCATCCTTGACGTCCCGAAACGTTACCTATAAATCAATTTATAATTCGGGCTACAATTTTCTCCAAACAAACCGACTTTTCCACTCGATTTGCCCGCCGAGGCACTCGGCAAATTATCGTTTAGCTTACTTAAGGGGATGACCTGATTAATAATTTTCTAAAAGTATAAAAATCAACTGAATTTTGTCCGTATCTTGTCACGGTCGGTTTGGTATTATATAGACACAACAAAGCGAAACACACCGAAACGACGAAAGGAGATACTTATGTTCTACATTTTACGTTGGTTATTTAAGGATTAATTACGATATATTATTGAAAGGTCAGGACTCTTCTGAATGAATCCTGACCTTTTCTTTTTCTATATTATCCGATAACTGTGTAACCCTTGTCCTCTACTGCCTTTTTAAGCGTTTCAAATGGCACGTCCTTTTCAAGTGTGACAACGGCTGTTCCCTTTACGTGACTTGCTTCAGCCTGAATTACGCCGTCAAGCTCTTCAAGTGTTTTTTTGACTGTTGCCTCGCAATGAGGGCACATCATTCCTTCAATTTTAATTGTCTTTTCCATTTGTACATTCTCCTTTTCAATAGTTTTTACTGTTTCTGTTTGTATATTATTTTTTCGGATTTTTACAAAATTCAGCCGTAAAGCGTTTGTGACAACACAAAAGCTTGAAAGGCTCATAGCCGCTGCGGCAAACATCGGATTTAATCTCCAGCCGAGCAAGGGTATAAACAAACCTGCGGCAATCGGGATTCCGATTGCGTTGTAAATGAATGCCCAGAACAGGTTTTCGTGAATATTTCTGAGTGTTGCACGTCCGAGCCTGATTGCGGCAGGAACGTCTGAAAGTCTGCTTTTCATTAACACAACGTCTGCCGCATCAATTGCAACGTCAGTTCCTGCGCCGATTGCTATACCGACGTCAGCACTTGTAAGTGCAGGTGCGTCGTTGATTCCGTCACCTACCATTGCAACTCTGCCTTTTTGTCGCAACTTTGAAACAACCTTTTCCTTTCCGTCAGGCAGAACTCCTGCGATTACTTCGTCAACTCCTGCAAGCTTTCCGACTGCATTTGCTGTTTTTTCGTTGTCGCCTGTAAGCATAACAACGTGCAAGCCCATATCGTGCAGTTCCTTTACCGCCTCGGCACTGTCCTCTTTTATTTCATCGGCTACAGCTATTATACCGAGAAGTTTATTTCCTTTAGCGAAATATAACGGCGTTTTACCCTCATCTGCAAGGTTTTCTGCTGTTGCAATCGCCTTATCGGGAATCTGCGTAAATTCTGAAATATACCTTAAATTTCCGCCGTAAACTGCTTTGCCTTCTAAAATTCCCGACAAGCCACTGCCCGACGTTATTTTAAATTCATCTACATCATCAGGTGCAAGTCCGACCTCGCTCGCTTTTGCAACAATCGCTTTTGCAAGAGGGTGCTCGCTTTTACACTCAAGCGCAAGTGCTGTTTTCATAAGTTCGGTTTTATCGGAATTAAATGAGATAATATCGGTAACCTTCGGCTCGCCTTTTGTGATTGTTCCTGTTTTGTCGAGAGCAACAATTTTAATCTTGCCCGACTGTTCGAGCGACTCGGCGGTTTTGAACAAGATTCCGTTTTTTGCTCCTACTCCGCTACCAACCATAATTGCAACAGGAGTTGCAAGACCGAGCGCACACGGACAGCTTATTACAAGCACCGAAATTGCTCTTGCAAGCGCAGAGCCAACGCCCTCTCCGACCAACAACCACACAGCTGCGGTGATTATCGCAATCGCAATTACAACGGGCACGAACACGCCTGAAACCTTGTCAGCCGCCTTTGCGATCGGAGCTTTTGTAGCTGATGCATCACTCACCATCTTAATAATCTGCGAAAGCGTTGTGTCCTCGCCCACTCGTGAGGCTTCGCATTTTATGAAACCCGACTGATTGATTGTCGCCGCTGAAACAACGTCGCCCTTGCTTTTATCAACAGGAATACTCTCGCCTGTCAGAGCAGATTCATTAACTGCGCTGTTGCCCTCAATTATAATTCCGTCAACGGGAATACTCTCGCCGGGGCGGACTACGAAAATATCGCCCTTTTTTACCTTATCAATTGAAACCTGCGTTTCCTTGCCGTCAATAAGGATAACGGCTGTTTTCGGCGCAAGTCTGATAAGGCTTTTGAGTGCGTCGGTTGTTTTGCCTTTGGAACGTGCTTCAAGCATTTTGCCGACGGTAATCAGAGTTAAAATCATAGCCGCAGATTCAAAATAAAGCTCGTGCATATACGTCATAACGCCGCTCATATTACCTGCAAGCTGTGCGTTTGTCATTGCAAACAGAGCATAGGTGCTGTAAACAAACGCCGCCGAAGAGCCGAGAGCTACAAGCGTATCCATATTCGGCGCACGATTAAAAAGTGCTTTAAATCCGCTTATAAAAAACTTCTGATTTATCACCATAACAGCTGATGTCAGCAAAAGCTGAATAAGTCCCATTGCAATATGGTTATTCTCTAAAAACTGCTGCAGAGGAAATCCCCACATCATATGTCCCATTGAAAAGTACATCAGCACAACAAGGAAAACAAGTGAGGCAATAAGTCTTTTTAAAAGTGCAGGTGTTTCGGTATCTTTTAGGTTATCGTCTTTTTCAGAATTATTCGATTTTCTTTCCGAGCCTTTGAGCGTTGCGCCGTAGCCTGCACTTTCAACAGCGGCTATAACCTCGTCGGGCTTTACATCTCCCTCAACGCCCATGGAATTTGTAAGCAGACTTACAGAGCAAGAGGTTACGCCGTCAAGCTTTGAAACAGCCTTTTCAATCCTCGCACTGCAAGCGGCACAGCTCATACCCGTAACATTATATTGCTTCATCTAATCATCTCACTTCATCAGTTTTTGCAAGGTATTGACAAGCTCGTCAATAGTTTCGTCCTTTCCCTCTCTTATATCATTTGCAACGCACGTTCGGATATGATTTGCAAGCAGTTCTTTGTTGAATGAATTAAGCGCCGCATTGACCGCCGCAACCTGAATCAGAATATCGGTGCAGTAGGCGTCCTTTTCGACCATACCTTTAATTCCTCTGATTTGCCCCTCAATCCTGCTGAGCCTGTTAATCAGCTTTTTGTATTCATCGGAATCACGCTTTTTAGTTTTGCGAGAACAGCAACAGTTTTTTTCCATATTCATCACCTGTCGTTAAATATACCCCACAAGGGTATTTTAATTATATACCCCCTAAGGGTATCTGTCAAGAGCAAAAAAAGACTGCACAAAATATCCTGTGCAGTCAGAAATTTTTTATTTCATCAAACCGTCTTTGTCGTAGTATTCCTTATCGGAAAGCTCTTCCTTTTCGTCAAGGTTATATTCACTGCTCTTAAACAGACCGCTTCCGGTACGGTAATTGTGATTTGCTCCCCTGCGAAACGCATAAGCAATGATTACAACCAACACCAACAGCCAAAAAACAAGCCAGCCCATAATGTTACTCCCTTAAAATAAAAAGCAAATATTATATTATTTGAATGATTGAGGACAGTATACTCCTAAATTTGACGCCTGTCAATATTTTTTATATATAAAATTGGTAAAATCTATTGTTGCTCTTCTTCCTCTTTGAGATTGTCAAGTGCAACACGCACCGCCTCAACAACAAACGCAGAAAAAGTACAGTCTGTTCCCACAAGAGCCGCTTCAACCTCGTCGATAACGTCGTTTGGGAAACGTATGCTTTTATTCGTAGTCTGCGGAATTTTAGGTATTTTAAATTTCTTCATATAAAGCACTCCGTATTACAAATTATAATTATATTGTAATTGAAATTTATTTAATAAATGTTGCACAATTGCGTTGCATTTTGTTGCACGTTATGATATAATGTAAAAGCTCAATAAAATTATTAAAGAAAGAGGGATTTTTATGTATTTAAAATCAAAATCAATGAGCAAAAAAATTATAGGAAGTATTATTCTATTGATAAATTCGATCGTTTTAACAACTGTTTGCATAACTGGTTGCGGAACAACAAAGCTTGAAGATTTTTCCTACAGTATTGAAAACAACGTAGTAATAATTAAAGGCTATTTAGGCAACGATACAAACATCATTATCCCCGATAAAATTGAAGGTTCAAAAGTTACTACAATCGGAGAAGAGGCTTTTGTTGATAATGATGTAATTGAAACAATTGAAATTCCTGATAGCGTAACTACATTAGAAGAAGCTGCAATTCATCACTGTGAGAATTTATCAGCAATCACTATGTCCGATTCACTGTTTAACACATATATTGATGAAAACGGTGAATTTTCATACACAATTTACGGTTGTCCTAATTTATATATTAACGGTGTACTTATGGATGCTAAATATGGTCGCAACAAACCGAGAGTACTTAAACAAGATTAATCATTACTATTGATAAATATTAAATAACCACCCCGGCTCAAATAATTCAAGAATAAACAAAGATAATTATATTGAGGTATAAAAATGAAAATTAAAGTATTTTTTCTAATAGTTTTGATTATTTTCGGTATATTTTGCGGAGAATTTATGTACATAAATTGTAATGACAAATCATTTTTACCCGAATCACCTAATAATACAGAACTATCTGATTTTAAAGAAGCATCAAATAAAATAAAAGTGTTTGAAGATGAATGCGAAAAAATACAAAGTCTTGTTGATTATACAAATAAAGAAGATATTGATAAAGCAATCGAAAAAATAGATAATCTTAAAGACTACGCTAAAGAAAACATTATATATTTAAATTTACATACTGACGATATTGAAACGTGTTTTGACTTTTATGAATTATGTTCAAATCTTGAACTTGGAGAGGAATATGTTCAAAGTGAATCTGAAAAAGAAATCAACTTTGAAGATGAAATAAATAGCTTAAATGAATATTATAATGATGTAATTGAAAAGTATGCAGCATTGTGTGAATTTTGCATAGACTTAAATTTAGATTATGAAAACGGATTAAGCGATACATTATCATTTGATTTAAACACGGTTCAGTTTGAGCATGATTTAGCTCAAATTAAAATACTCCAATATTCTGATGAATATAATATTATGGAAGTAAATTATATTCCTGAAGCTTATGAATATATTATTACCAAATTGCAAGACAAAGCAGAAAAAGAAGCAACGATTGCTATTTACCAAAAATATTTATTAATAGCTCTGATAATTGATGCTATCTTTATTTCAATTCTAATTGTTTTGATTATAAGAGGTAAGAAAAGGCAAAAGACAAATAAACCAATTACATTAACAGAATAATTATAGGTGTGCTGACGGAAAATTTTACGTTTTCCGCCAGCTTTTTTGCCTTTCTTACTTAAACATATACTGTGCAGTGTCCATAATCGACTCCATTGTTCTCATTGCCTTATTGGCTTTCTTTTTCAGCTTGGGGTTGTTGTCAACTGCGTTCTTGCCGATTATGCCTACCGCCATTCCTGCCGCAAGTCCGATTGCCGCTCCCTTAACCACATTCATCATTGAGTTTGAACTCACAAAACACACCTCCGTTTTTTATATGCAAGTTTATGCTTGCAATATTATTGTTTACGTTTTAAAATATATTAAAACAGATTTTTAAAGAAACAGGAGTGATAACTTTTGGCAAAACTCAATCTTGTGCTGGTAGAGCCTGAAATTCCGCAGAATACGGGCAACATTGCTCGCACCTGTGCCGCAACGGGCGCAACGCTTCACCTTGTCAGACCTATGGGATTTACCGTTGACGACAAAAAGCTGAAACGTGCAGGACTTGACTACTGGCATCTTCTGGACATTACATATTATGACAGCATTGACGATTTTTTTGAAAAAACAAAGGGCGGAAATTACTTTTTCTTTTCAACAAAGGGCACTCACCGACACAGCGACGTTGAATATCCCGACAACTGCTATCTGCTTTTCGGCAAGGAAACAAAGGGACTGCCCGAGGAATTGTTATTACAGCACCCCGACAGTACGCTGCGTATTCCGATGATTGACGAGGCAAGAAGTCTTAATCTTTCAAATTCCGTTGCGATAGCGGCTTATGAGGTTTTAAGGCAGTGGGATTATCCCGAACTTTTAAACAAAGGTGAGCTTCACAATCACAAATGGTCGGAAATTAACAATTGCACTTAACAATTATTAAATTAAAATATTTTAATAAAGGAGCTACATTTATGAAAAAATACGAATATGTCACACTCAACACCAAAACAGGATTTTTCAGCACAAAATCTAAAAAACACCGTGAAATTATTGACCAATATGCCGCAAGAGGCTATAGCTATGTCGGCTGGTTTCCGAGCAGTACAAGCAATATGTTAAGCGGAGTTACGGAAGAAGTCGATTTGATTTTCGAGCTTGATATTTAAAATTGTCTTTCAATAATCTTTCAAGAACAAAATATGCAGTAATTTCCAATCAAAACTTTTTTTATCTTTTCTATTGATAAAATGCGTATTTTGATATATAATATTCTTGACTGTGAAAATACTAAATTTTTACAATATTCTTCTAAAACGAAAGGAATGTATTTCAATGAAACTCAACAAAGTTACCGTTGATGACCTCAATGTAAAAGGCAAAAAGGTTCTTGTACGCTGTGACTTCAACGTACCTCTCAAGGATGGCGTTATCACAAACGACAACAGAATCACAGCCGCTCTTCCCACAATTAAAAAGCTTATCGCTGACGGCGGTAAGGTTATTCTTTGCTCACACCTCGGCAAACCCAAGAACGGTCCCGAAGAGAAATTCTCTCTCGCTCCCGTTGCCGTAAGACTTTCCGAGCTTCTCGGCAAGGAAGTTGTTTTTGCTAACGATGACGAGGTTGTAGGCGAAAACGCAAAGAAGGCTGTTGCCGAAATGAACGACGGCGACGTTGTACTTCTTCAGAATACACGTTTCAGAAAAGAAGAAACTAAGAATCTTGAGCCGTTCTCAAGTGAGCTTGCTTCTCTTGCAGACGTATTTGTAATGGACGCTTTCGGCTCTGCTCACCGTGCTCACTGCTCAACAGCAGGCGTTACTGACCACATCAAAGACACAGCTGTTGGTTACCTTATGCAGAAAGAAATCGACTACCTCGGCAATGCAGTTGAAAACCCCGTTCGTCCGTTCGTTGCTATCCTCGGCGGCGCAAAGGTTGCTGACAAGCTCAACGTAATTTCTAACCTCCTCGAGAAGTGCGATACACTCATCATCGGCGGCGGTATGGCTTACACATTCTTAAAGGCTCAGGGCAAGGAAGTAGGTCTTTCACTCGTTGACGATTCAAAGATTGACTACTGCAAGGAAATGATGGAAAAGGCTGAAAAGCTCGGCAAGAAGCTCCTTCTCCCCATCGACACTACAATCGCCGCAGGCTTCCCCGATCCTATTGACGGACCTATCGACGTTCAGGTTGTTGACGCTGACAGCATTCCTGCTGATATGGAAGGTCTTGACATCGGCGTTAAAACTCAGGAACTCTTTGCAGAGGCTGTTAAGAGTGCAAAGACAGTTGTATGGAACGGTCCTATGGGTGTATTTGAGAACCCAACACTTGCAAAGGGTACAATCGCTGTAGCAAAGGCTCTTGCTGATACTGACGCTACAACAATCATCGGCGGCGGCGACAGTGCAGCTGCTGTTATTCAGCTCGGCTTTGCTGACAAGATGAGCCACATCTCAACAGGCGGTGGCGCATCTCTTGAATACCTCGAGGGCAAGACTCTTCCCGGTATTGCAGTAATCGCTGACAAATAATTAAACCGATTTAAAATTATGGGCGGGACCTCTCGCCCATATAATCTATATTATGAAAGGTTGAATAGAAATGGATAAGACAAAGAGAAAGGCAATTATTGCCGGCAACTGGAAAATGAACAAAACTCCTAATGAAGCTAAAGAGCTTCTCACAGCAATTATTCCTGCTGTTAAGGACGCTGACTGCGAAGTTATCGCTTGCGTTCCCTACGTTGATTTAAGCGTTGCTCTTGAGGTTACAAAGGGCACAAACGTAAAAATCGGTGCAGAAAACTGTCACTGGGCAGAAAGCGGTGCTTTCACAGGCGAAATCTCAACAGGTATGCTCAAGGAAATGGGCGTTGAATACGTAGTTCTCGGTCACAGTGAAAGAAGACAGTACTTCGGCGAAACAGACGAAACCGTAAACAAGAGAACAAAGGCTGCTCTTGCCGCAGGCTTAAAGCCTATCGTTTGCGTTGGCGAACTTCTCTGGGAGCGTGAGTGCGACATTACAGAAGAAGTTATTGCAAGACAGATTAAACTTGACCTCTTTGATGTTTCCGCAGAGGACGTTAAGAAAACAGTTATCGCTTACGAGCCTGTTTGGGCTATCGGCACAGGTAAAACTGCTACAGCAGAGCAGGCAGATCGGAAGAGCACACGTCTGAACTCCAGTCA
>CAMKNF010000084.1 GCA_946414115.1 uncultured Ruminococcus sp.
TACTTGATGGTGACTGGAGTTCAGACGTGTGCTCTTCCGATCTAGCCTTTTTTAGCAGGCTTTGCAGAAGCCTTTGCCTCATCGGGGAATTTCTCTGTTTCTTTTTTGTCAATAATAGCAAGGAACTCATCAGCTGTTTTTGCTGTCTTGAGCTTTGCTGTAAACTCCTCGTCCATAAGCAACTGCATAAGTCTTGCAAGCACCTCAAGATGAACATCGCCGTCTGTTGTTGCGGCTATCATAAAGATTAGCTTGCAGGGCTTTTTGTCTGCCGCACCGTAGTCAACACCGTTTGGTACTGTGATTGCGGTAAGAGCAGGAGCTTTGACTGCATCACTCTTTGCGTGAGGAATTGCAACCTCCATTCCTACTGCCGTTGTGCCCATTTCTTCTCTCTTAAGGATTCCTTCCTTAAATGCGGCTGTGTTTTTAAGATTTCCGCATTTTTCGTGAAGTGAAACGAGCTTGTTGATTGCTGCGCTCTTATCGGATACGTTCACGTTAAGAGCAATTCCGTTCTTTTTCAATAAGTCGGTAATACGCATAGTTTTCTCTCCTTTGTTAATTGAATTTTTTTAGTAATTCATTTATTTTTTCTTTTGTGGCAAGTCCGCTTAAAAACGCTGTTGCATTTCCGCAGGCACTGCCTAATTTAAGTGCATAGGGGTAGCTGTGCTCTTTTTCGTATCCGGCGATAAAGCCTGCTACCATAGAGTCGCCCGAGCCGACGGTGTTTATAACCTTTTCTTTCAGAACACCCTGTTTGTGCTTTTCACCAAACTCATCGATAAGCATTGCACCGTCGCCGCCGAGTGAAATAAGAACGTTCTGCGCTCCCAATTTCTGCAGCTCTTTGGCATATTTTTCAATATCGGCTTCTGTGCTTACTTCGGTTTCAAATATTTCCGAAAGTTCCTGTCTGTTGGGTTTGATTAAAAACGGTTTGTACTTAAGCGAATTAAGCAAAAGCTTTTTTGTTGCGTCAACAACAATTCTGACTTTTTTGTTCTTGATTCTTTCGAGTATTCTTTCGTAAACATCATCGGGCATTGTGTTGGGTACATTACCTGCAATTACAATAGTGTCGCCGTCATTGATTCGGTCAACCTTGTTCAGCAGTCGTAAAAGCTCGTTTTCTTCAATGTGAGGACCCTGACAATTGATTTCGGTTTCCTCTCCAGCTTTTATCTTTATGTTGATTCTTGAAATACCCTTTTCAAGCTTTATGAAGTCGGTAATAATTTTATCGTTCCTTATTCCCTTTTCAATTGCTTCTCCCGTAAAGCCTGCCACAAATCCGAAAGCTGTGCTTTCAAGGTCAAGCTCGGCAAGCACGCAGGAAACGTTAATTCCCTTTCCTCCGAAGTAGTATTCCTCGCTTGTGGTGCGGTTTGTAATTCCGGTTACAAGCGATTCCAGTCTTACAACATAATCAATTGACGGATTTAGCGTTACGGTGTAAATCATTTACTTACCTCCTTTATCACTGTGTATTCTGCATACTTTTTATTTGGCAGGCTGTCTGTGATTATACAGCACTTGTCAATCTTTGCAAACGTTACCGGACAAACTACGTTGAATTTCGTGTGGTCGGCAAGAATAAAGGTCATATAGCTTTTTTGAATTGCCTTTTCCTTTATGAGAGCCTCCTCAACCTCAGGAGTTGTAAAGCCTGCGTCAGCGTCAATTCCGTTTGTGCCCATAAAAGCCTTTGTGAAATTGAAATTAGCAATACTTCTGATACTCTCGGGACCTATTACCGCCTCAGTAACGGGCTTGATTTTGCCGCCTACCATATATGCGGTGAATCCCTTTTGCAAGAGCTTTCTTGCGTGAGGAATGCCGTTTGTGACGTAGGTTGCTTTGTCATTCGTGATGTAATCGACAAGCCTTGAGGTTGTTGTTCCGGCATCGATAAAAACAAAGTCGTTGTCGTTAATCAGGTTTGCGGCATAGGATGCAATTAGGTTTTTCTCCTCGCTCATAACGGTTTCTCGGTTGTTTACGTTATCTTCAAGAATTCCCGAAGTCTGCTTTACCGAGGTTGCACCTCCGAAAACCTTATTTAGCTTTCCCATTTCGTCAAGTGCAGTCAGGTCACGCCTTATTGTGGATTCAGATGTGTCGAGAAGGTGTGTAAGCTCTGAAACAGTTACTGCGTTTTTTTCGTTAAGTATTTGTAAAATTGCCTGATACCTTTCCTGCGTGAGCATTTTCATTCACCTCTTGATTACATTATAACACACAAATCTCCAAAGTCAAGCATTTTCAGTCAAAAATATTCAAAAGTTTTCAAATTAATTTAAATCAGTCGAAATTTATTAGATTTTATTAATATTTTTTTTAAAATTGAACTGCTATATTTTAGCAATTTTTATATCACTTCAATCAAACTCGGTCAAACACTTTCAAAATTCACTCACGCATACATATATTAGTATCCGTTTAAAGAACTGATTTATGTTGACTGAAAAAATGTTTTGTAATAAAATATGTGAAAAGGACTGATTTTATGGACGAACGATTTATAAGAACCTCTCTGGTAATCGGTGATGAAAATATAGACAAGCTGTCACAAAGCAGAGTTGCCGTTTTCGGAGTCGGCGGAGTAGGCGGATTTGTGTGCGAGGCACTTGCACGAAGCGGAGTAGGAAAGCTTACTTTAATTGACGGCGATACTGTTGCAAAGTCAAATATAAACAGGCAGATTATTGCGCTACAGTCTACTGTCGGCAAACACAAAGCCGAGGTTATGAAAGAGCGTATTCTCGACATTAACCCTAATGCAGAGGTTTATGCTCTTAATATCTACTTCAACTCTGAAACTGTAAATACGATTGATTTTTCGCAGTTTGATTACATTGTAGACGCTGTTGACGATATAAAGGCAAAGGTACTGCTTGCAAAGCTTGCCGATGAAAACAAAATCCCGATAATTGCGGCTATGGGTGCAGGCAACAAAACCGACCCGACGAAATTTGAAGTAAGCGATATTTTCAAAACGAGCGTATGCCCTCTTGCAAGAATTATGCGGCACGAGCTGAAAAAAACAGGCATTAAAAAGCAAAAGGTAGTTTATTCAAAGGAAACTCCGAAAAATCCGCCCTACAGGATTGAGGGCGAAAAAACGGTCGGAAGTCTTGCATTTGTTCCGTCTGTTATGGGGCTGATTATTGCAGGAGAAGTGATAAAGGATATTTGCAAAATCGGGTAATATTCGCTCAATTATGCTCAAATCAAACATTCTTTTTATTGCAAAGACCTCTTTTATATGGTAAAATTTGCATATACTTTTTAAGCGGAGATGAGATAAATGATAGCAATTATAGACTACGGAGCAGGCAATATTCAGAGCGTAAGCAAGGCTCTTGCACATATTGGCTGTGAAGCGTTTATCACAAGGGACAAGGACAAAATTCTGAAAGCTGACGGAGCAGTTCTTCCCGGAGTAGGCTCGTTCGGCGACACAATGGATACTATGACTGAATACGGTATCAAGGACACCGTTATTGAATACGCAAAAAGCGGCAAGCCGTTTCTTGGAATTTGCCTTGGCTTACAGCTCCTCTTCCCCAAAAGCGAGGAAAGCCCTGAAGCAGAGGGACTTGGTATTTTTGACGGAAGCATAACGAAGATTCCCTCGGGCGAGGGACTTAAAATTCCGCACATTGGCTGGAACAGTCTTGACATAAAAAAGAACGACGGACTTTTTAAGGGTATCGGCAAGAATCCGTATGTCTACTTTGTACACTCATACTTTTTAAATGCAAGCGACAAAAGCATTGTTTCTGCACAAACCGAATACGGCGTTACTATTGATGCGGCTGTTGAAAAAGGAAATGTATATGCAACGCAGTTCCACCCCGAAAAGAGCGGTGAAACAGGACTTAAGATTCTCAGAAATTTTGCCGACATCGTAAACGGCTGAGGAGGTTTTTAAAATGTATGCCAAAAGAATTATCCCCTGCCTTGACGTTAAAAACGGCAGAGTAGTAAAGGGTATGAGCTTTGTTAATCTCGTTGACGCAGGCGACCCTGTTGAATGTGCAAAGCAGTATGACAGACAAGGTGCTGACGAGCTTGTTTTCCTCGATATTACAGCATCAAGCGATTCACGAAACATAACAATTGATATGGTTGAAAAGGTTGCAAATTCAATTTTCATTCCGTTCACCGTCGGCGGAGGAATCAGAAGCGTTGACGATTTTAACGCACTTTTACGTGCAGGAGCCGACAAGGTTTCCGTAAATTCTGCCGCCGTTCACCGTCCCGAGCTTATCAGCGAGGCGGCATATAAATTCGGCAGTCAGTGCGTTGTTGCGGCAATTGATGCAAAGCGAAACGAAAACGGCTGGGAGGTTTACGTAAACGGCGGAAGAACTCCCGTAGGACTTGACGCAGTTGAGTGGGCGGTAAAATGTGAAAAGCTGGGCGCAGGCGAAATTCTGCTTACGAGTATGGACGAGGACGGACAGAAAAACGGCTACGATATTGCGCTGACAAGAGCAGTTTCCGAAAGGGTGAACATTCCCGTAATTGCAAGCGGCGGTGCAGGTGCGCTTGAGCATTTTTACGACGCATTCACCGAGGGCAAGGCTGACGCAGTGCTTGCCGCTTCGCTTTTCCACTTCGGCGAAATCCCGATTCCGCAGTTGAAAGATTATCTTAATAAAAAGGGAATTTCGGTAAGACTGTAAATCAAACGAATCAATTAAGAGGTATATCCCATTGAAAATAGTATATCATTTCGGAAATCAAATAGGCTTTGACACGATTGTAAAAAAGGAACAATAACCGAAGCGGAACCACAAATATCAATTATCGGGTCAGATAAATCGGAATACAAGCTTAACAACATAAAAGAGGTTAAATTTGTTAAGATAAACGCTTTAGGCACAATGATTCGACTTACTAATGAAAATGATGTTATATATTTAACTGTTCCGAGAATTTTTATTGACAAAGGAACGGGCTTTATTAATGTAAATTATTTTGCAACCAAAAAGCTTGGAAAGTTACTTATGGAACAAATGTAAGTCAATATCAAGGATGATTTTCGGTGATAAAAAAGACTATTAAACAGATTATCATCCTTAGAATTTGGAGCGGAACGCACTTTATTAAGGACGGCAAACTGTATAAATTACAAACAAAGGATTTGTGCAGTCAGGCAAAAAAGGCAAATATTAATTTTTCTGCGGTTGAATGATTAAAACTTATCAATAAAATATCTACATAATAATACTACCCCCGAAAGTCAGACCAAAATCTGATTTTCGGGGGCATATTTTTTTCATATTCTTTTTATAGCAATCGCTGATTTATACTATTCTGACATTCGTTTGCTGAAAATACAGCCGCAATAGTTTTGTCTGTATAATTCATATTTCTTTGAAAGAATAATCGAACGCTTATATCCCTCTTTTTTCTTGAAATCGCTGAACAACCACTTTACGCCGTACTTCTGCCCTATCTGTTCACCGATTGTATTTATTACACATGCATTTTTAAGCGGACTTATTGTAAGCGTAGTTGCGAAGTAATCACAGCCGAGCTTTTTGGCTTCTTTAGCCGAGGCTTCCAGTCTTAATCTGAAACACTTTTCACAGCGTTTTCCGCCTTCAGGCTCATTTTCTAGTCCTTTTACTTCTTTGTAAAAAGCATTCGGGTTATATTCCCCGTCTACAATTATTACGGGATTTTTAAATTCCATTAAAGAAATAAGCCTTTTTTCTTCATTCAATCTGTACTCATATTCTTCTTTTAAAGAAATATTTGGATTAAAGTAAAATACAGTAATCTCAAAGAAGTTTGAAAGATATTCAAGGCAGTAGCTTGAACAAGGCGCACAGCAAGCGTGAAGTAACAGCTTTGGCACAACTCCGTTTTGAGCGTTTTCTTCAATTATTCCGTCAAGTATTCTCTGATAATTAATCTTATTCATTGTAACCTGTAATGTAATCAAAAAGTTCTTCTGCTGTAGCGGCAACAAAGGGTGCGCCTGTGCTTATAAGCTCCTCTCTGCCCCTGAATCCCCACTCTACTCCAGCCATTTTTACGCCTGCATTCTGAGCAGTATAGACATCGACATCACTGTCGCCGATATAAATACATTCTTCCCTAGAAATACCGTGTTTTTCAAGAATAGCAAGAAGTGCCTCGCCGTCAGGCTTTATTTTATATTCAAGCTTTTTGCCCCAAGCCTCGGCAAAGGTATGTTCGGGATAAACCTTTTTTAAGATTTTTCCGACAAATTCATCGGGTTTATTTGAAAGTACGGCGGTTTTAATTCCGTTTTCATCAAGCTTTTTAAGCATTTCGGCACAACCGTCATATGCGCAGGTATTGTCGTTACAATGGATTTTGTACTCGCTGTTAAATGTTTCACGGACAATATTCAGCTTTTCTTCATCATCGGCAAAGCTTCCCATTGCACGTTTAATCATAACCTCTCTGCCGTTACCGACATAGCGATTGTAATTTTCAACAGGCTTTTCTTCAAGACCAGCCTTTTTCAGTCCTTTATTAACACTTTGCGCAAGGTCGGTCAGTGAATTTACAAGAGTACCGTCAAGGTCAAAAACAGCAATTTTAATCATAATAAATCAGTTAAGTCCTTTCTCCTGTTCAAGAATTATCGCTCTGCACGGAGCCGCCTCGAGTCCGCCAAGCTTTATCGGAAATGCGCACAAATCGTACTCGCCGTCATCAATGGCAGAAAGATTCAGATTCTCAAGAATCACAATTCCGGCACGGGCAAGCTCACGGTGAGTTCTTTCTTCATCAAACGAAGGTGCAATTGATTGAGCGTCTGTTCCGACAAGCACCACCCGGCTTTCGGCAAGGACAATAGCGGCTGAATGTGAAATAAAGGTTTTGCCTTCACCGTGAAAAAGTACACGTCGTTTGCAATACGGCAACAGACGTTCCATATCTTCGCCTGTTAAAATACCGCTGACAGAAATAACGGTGCATTTTCCGAAAAAGGTATTCAGCCTTATATTGTCAATTGAACTTCCTTCATCGTAAAAATGGAGCGGAGCGTCAATATGAGTTCCCGAATGAACAGACATTGAAATTTCAGTCAGATTATATCCGTCTCCGTTTTCAATGCTTTTTATTCTTTGAGCTCTTGTTTCGGGATCACCGTCATATACAGGTGTATTGATAGTATCCCGTGAAATATCGTGAATAATCAAGTCAGCTCATCCCCTCTCATTATCCTATTTATTTTACCACAAATCTCCCCATATTGTACAGAGGAAAGTCGAAATTTGAAGAAAAAACCTCTTTTACTAATTAAAAGCAAAACAAAAAGCCCCACCGAAGTGAGGCTTTAAATCAGCTTTTTAAGGTTTTAATCAGCCAACTACTTCAAGAGCTGTGCCAACTTTGCCTGTGTTGTTGTAGCCGCCGCAGAGATACTTCTGAACGTATGTAACGTCGAGAATTGAAATTCTGCCGTCGCCGTTTACATCAGCAAGAACACTTGCAAGTGAACCTTCAGTTGCACCAATGCCAAGACCTAATCTCTGGATTTCTGTAGCATCCTGAATTGTGATCTTGCCGTCCTGATCTACGTCACCGTAGAGAAGCTGAGGCTCGGGCTCTGTAGCAGGTTCTGTTGTTGCAGGCTCTGTTGTAGCAGGCTCTGTTGTAGCAGGCTCTGTTGTAGCGGGCTCTGTTGTTTCAGGCTCTGTTGCAGGCTCTGTTGTTTCAGGCTCTGTTGCAGGTTCTGTTGTTTCAGGTTCTGTTGCAGGCTCTGTTGTTGCGGGCTCGGGATCAACGCCGAGTAAATCTGCAACAGTTGTGAGGGGAGCAATTAAAGGATATGTTACGGGATCAGCAAGCTGCTCTGCATAGTCAGAAGCATACTGAGCATAAACACCCTCAGGAGTAACACCGAGTTCAGAGCAGAGATATGTTAATTTTTCGGGAGTTACTACACCCTCAGTACTTTCAGCGTTCTTTACTGCCCAAGAAGCAATATACTGAGCAATAATCTGCTCCTTCGGCTGATATACGGGGAAGTACTTACCAACGATTTTACCTGTTGAAGTAATAGCTGCCTTTGCACCGTACTTGTCGGAATTGTTCTTCCAAGCGCCTTCAAAGTCCAACTTTGATGAGTCTTCGGTATTTTCAACCATTTCACCTGTTACATAAACTGTGTCGCCGAGACACTCTTTACTAAATGTAATGTTGCCTGTCTGATGAATAGCTTTATCAGTGTCTTTGGTTGAGAAAAGAAGTGCATAGTCAGCACCTTCTTCAATTGTACCTAATGTAGAAGTATCAAAGTAATAACGACCTGTTGCAGCGTCCTTTTTGCAAAGCTCTGACTTTGCCTGCCATGAAGTTACTGTAAGTTTACTTCCTCCGTACACATTATAAACGTGGCAGTAAACAGACTTTGTTGTTCCCCATGACTCGAGTGTGGGAACCTCGAAATAAACTTTTGTTTCACCATCAGCTGCTGATGCA
>CAMKNF010000085.1 GCA_946414115.1 uncultured Ruminococcus sp.
GGTATTGATTCTTCCTATAGCATACTTTATTTCTGTAGTATTTGATTTGTCAGTGGTATGGTATGCATTCCCGATAGCAGAGCTTGGCTCGCTTACGCTTGCGATAGGATTTTTCATAAATCTTGTAAAAGGTGATTTTAAAAGACTTGGTTAAATTTGTCCGCCTCAACGCATATATTGTGTTGAGGTGATTTTTTTGAATGAAGAAAATAAAAATTCCATTACATATGACGAGGGTTGGGAATCCGTAACAAATTGTGAATATCCCGTTGTCGGCTCGGCAAATTTTGAAGAAACCGGAGATGATAAAGGGCAACAAGGAAAGAAAAACAAAGATAATTCGCCAAAGCAGCTGCTTATTACAATACAGCTTATTCTATGTATCCTTATTGCTCTTGCTGCTCTTGTGATTAAAACTATCGGCGGAGATTTTTATGCATCAGCTCGTGAGGTGTATTATTCAAGCCTTAACAACTCTGCAATATTTGATGATTCTGATAATTTCAACTTAAACAAGCTTTTCGGCTCTTCAACACAAGATGAAGTTCAGAATACATAAAACTGAAATAACAATTTCTTATCTTATAATCTGCATTGCGTCAGTCTGCATTATTGCTGGAGTTTTTGACGGATTTTTATACTGCCTATTTGCGATTATAGTCCACGAAGCAGGGCATATTACAACAATGTGCATTTTCGGTTATCCACCCGAAAAAATAAAAATTTCACTATTTGAAATCTCAATAAGCGACGGAAAAAGACAGGAAAGAAACTTTATACAAAATTTTCTTATAATTTTTTTCGGGCCTTTTTCTAATTTTATTTGTTTTATTCTCTTTTATCTGCTATACTTAATAGGTAATGATTTTTTTCTTTATCCTGCGGCGGCAAATCTTTCTGTGGGACTGTTCAATATTCTGCCTGTTATGTCGCTTGACGGCGGACAGCTGTTGTATTTGATTTTAAGCAGATTTTTCAGCGATACAGTTTCACAAAGCATTGTAAATGTAATTACGTTTTTAATTATTTTTCCGCTTGCGTTTTTCGGATTTATTCTGCTTTTTAATTCGAAATACAATTTTTCGCTGTTGATTGTATGTACATACCTTGTTTTTTCACTTATTTTCAGGAATAACAAGTATTATTAGTATAAAACAGGCGAAAACAGTAAGGATAAAAACAACCGGAGGTATAATATGGTAAACAAGGAAGTTGAAAAACTCCTTTTAAAGGTTCAGAAACCGGGACGATATGTCGGCGGTGAGCTAAATGAGGTTATTAAGGATAAGAACAGTGTAGACGTTCGATTTGCATTTTGTTTTCCTGATACTTACGAGGTAGGAATGTCGCACCTCGGAATGAAGATTCTCTACAGTCAGTTCAACAAGGAAGATTATATCTGGTGTGAGCGTGTGTTTGCTCCGTGGATTGATATGGAAGAGGAAATGATCAAGCACAACATTCCTCTTTACGCACTCGAAAGCGGAGACCCTGTATCAGACTTTGATTTTATTGGCTTTACTCTGCAATACGAGCTAAGCTTTACAAATATGCTTAATATGCTCAAGCTCTCAAACGTTCCGATTAAAAGCGCAGACCGTAAAGAATTAAAGCAGATTGTTGTTGCAGGCGGTCCGTGTGCCTGCAATCCTGAACCGATAGCAGATTTTGTCGATATTTTCTTTATCGGTGAGGGTGAAGAGGTAGACCTTGAGGTAATTAATCTTTTCAGAGAATGCCGCAAAGAGGGCAAAAGCAAGGCTGAATTTTTACAGCTTTGTTCTCACATTGAGGGTGTGTATGTTCCGTCGCTTTATGACGTTTCCTACAATGACGACGGAACAATTAAGAGCTTTGAGCCAAAGGACGACGCTCCTGCCGTAATTCACAAAAGGCTTATCAAGGATATGAACACTTGTTTCTATCCCGATAACTTTGTAGTACCTCTCGTTGAAATAGTACACGACAGAGCAGTTCAGGAAATTTTCAGAGGTTGTATAAGAGGATGCAGATTCTGTCAGGCAGGCTTTATTTATCGTCCTGTTCGAGAGAAATCTCCCGAAACAATCAATGCACAGTGCAAGGCTCTTTGTGAGAATACAGGATATGATGAGGTTTCATTGTCATCTTTAAGCTCAAGTGACTACAGTCAGATTGTGCCCTTGCTTGAAAAGCTCAATGAATGGAGCAAAGACGAAAAGGTCAGCATTTCTCTGCCGTCATTGCGTGTTGACGGATTTACAGACGATATAATGAACAAAATCAAGACTGTTCGCAAAAGCGGACTTACCTTTGCACCGGAAGCAGGAAGTCAGCGTATGCGCGACGTAATCAATAAAAACGTTCGTGAAGAGGAGTTGCTTGCAACCTGTGCAACAGCTTTTGAGGGTGGCTGGACAACCGTTAAACTCTATTTTATGATTGGACTTCCTACCGAAACAATAGAGGACGTTGAAGCAATTGCAAAGCTTGGACAGGCTGTTGTTGATACCTACTACAAATGTCCCAATAAGCCAAAAGGCAAGTCTGTAAGGGTGACTGTTTCAGCGTCATCATTTGTTCCAAAGCCGTTTACACCGTTTCAATGGGAGCCGCAGGACACTATTCCCGATCTTCACGAAAAGCAGGTTCATATCAAGGAAAGTATAACAACTAAAAAAATACAGTTCAATTACCACGACGCCGACACAAGCTATCTTGAAGCTGTTTTTGCTCGTGGTGACAGAAAGCTCTGCAAGGTAATGGAGCTTGCTTGTGAGAGAGGTTTTCACTTTGACGGTTGGAATGACTGTTTCAGTCTTGAAAAGTGGCTTGAGCTTTTTGACGAATGCGGAATTGACCCTGCATTTTATGCAAACCGCAGACGTTCTTTTGATGAAATTCTGCCTTGGGATCACATTGACTACGGCGTAACAAAGGATTATCTGATTAAAGAATGCAAGAAAGCGTATGAAAATACAACAACGCCGCATTGCAGACTTAAATGTAACAACTGCGGTGCAGCAAAGTATGGGGAGGGTGTATGCTTTGAAAAGCGTAAGAATCTGGTTTAAAAAAGATTATGAGTGCAGATATATTTCTCACCTCGACCTGAACCGCTGTATGCTACGTGCACTGCACAAAAGTAAAATTCCTGTATGGCATACTGAAGGATTTAATCCTCATCCGTTTGCAACCTTTCCGTTACCACTTTCGCTCGGATTCAGAGGAGTAAACGAGTGTATGGACGTAAAGCTTGAAGATGATAATTATTCTTTTAAAGAAATAATTTCAAATCTGAATGCATGTCTGCCGAGGGGAATTCAGGTTTTTGACGTAACAGAGCCTGTTATGAAAGCCGGTAAAATAGCATTTGCAGAATTTTCAATAAAGCTAAATTGTGAGAATACAAACACAACTGTAATTGCCGAAAAGCTTTCAAGTTTTTTAGTATTAGATAAAATCGAAATTGAAAAAAAGTCAAAAAGAGGCTTAAAAACTGTTGACATAAAACAGGGTATAAAAAGCTATAAAATTGAAGAAAAATTCGATTTTGTCCTGCTCAATGTAGTTTTATCGGCAGGAAGCAGTGATAACGTAAACCCTAATCTCCTTGTATCGGCTTTTGAAAACTATTCTGCATTGAACGTTGAATCAGATATTACAAGAATTGATTTATATAATTCCGAAATGGAATTATTCAGATAGGTGACAATATGTTTGAATTTACAATCAGAGAAAATGCATTATTAAATGAATTTAAGGACTTATTTTCGGATTATGTCAATAAGGCGTACAAATTTACAATGAGCTACATTTCAAATCCCATTCTTTCGGATTTCCGTGATAATGAAAGGCTGATACTCATTGTAATCAATAAATCTGTCTTTCAGAATCTGTACAGCTTTATAAAGCTTAATGAAAGCAATATGCAGTTTGCGGCTTTTTCGTGCCTTGAAGGTGCAGTAAACTCAATGCGACTTTATCAGGTGCTTTCATTAAACCCTGACTATATGTATGACTACATAACAAATTCTGATTTTTCACTTGATAAGTGTGAGCTTGAATTGCTTGAAAAACAAGAAAAGTATGAAAGCACCGAAGAATTTTCTTTAAGAGAATTTTCCAAAGGCTTGCATAAAATGAACACCTTTGAATTTAAAAATTCTTCAATTTCAACCCAGCTTGTTGATAACAGTGTTTATCTCGGACTATCCTGCGGAAAAACCGTAAGCGATGATTTGCAACATGAAGTAAGAAAAAATCTTGTCGGAGCATATCTTTCATTACAAAAACATACAAAAATGTTCTTCAACGGCGGAATTGATAACGAACTTGAAGAAATAGAGGATAATATCTATGCAAAGTTTCTTGAATATGTAAAGAAGTTTTCTTAAACTTTTCAGAATATTCACTTTCTTTTATTTTAAACATCATATTCTTGTCACATTTGGGCTTTATGATATAATCACAGTAAAGATAAGGAACAGACAACAAGAACTGATTTAGTTTTTTCATAGATTTTCCTCTCAAAATTGTCATAGTGACATCAAAGAAGGCCGACAAACGTCGGTCTTTATTTGATTTGGAGTATATTATGTATTATTATTCTATAAACGAATATTTAAGAAAAACATTCGGTGAAAAAGTCTATAAGATTTCTCTTAACGGAGGTATGACCTGTCCGAACAGAGACGGCACATTAAGCAAAAAAGGCTGTATTTTTTGCAGTAAAGGCGGTTCGGGAGAATTTTCTGCCGATAAATTATTGTCTGTAACCGAGCAGATTGAGCAGGCAAAGCAGAGAATAAAAGCAAAAACCGACTGTAAACGATTCATAGCCTATTTTCAGCCTTTTACGAATACTTATGCCGAAGTTTCATATCTTCGAAAGATTTTTTATGAAGCAATAGATAATCCCGAAATTTCAGTGCTTTCAATTGCAACACGTGCCGATTGTCTTGGGAAAGACGTTTTACAATTACTTGATGAGCTTAACAGAATAAAACCCGTTTGGGTTGAGCTTGGCTTGCAGACTATTCATAAAGAAACTTCCGAATACATACGGCGTTGTTACGAGCTTGAAGTTTTTGATGAAGCGGTAACAAATCTTAAAGAAATCGGTGTTACCGTAGTTACACATATAATTCTCGGATTGCCGTTTGAAACTAAAGAAATGATGCTTGAAAGCGTAAAATACGCAGGGGAGAGAAGTGACGGAATAAAAATTCAGTTACTCCACGTGCTTAAAGATACGGATTTGCTGAAGGATTATAATGACGGATTATTCAAAACCCTGTCAATGGAAGAATACATCGACATTCTCTGTGACTGCATAGAAATTCTGCCGAAAAATGTTGTAGTTCATCGTTTAACGGGCGACGGAGATAAAAAACTTCTTGTTGCACCTCTTTGGAGTGCTGATAAAAAGCGTGTACTTAATTCAATCAACAAAGCTTTCAGAGAGCGAAATATCGTTCAGGGAAGTAAATATTCCGGTAATTAAAAACAGCTCCGATTATTCATCGGGGCTGTTTTAGCGTTTATTCCTATTTGATTTTATGCGTTTAAAAATATTATACGCAAGCATAACTGCGGCAATTAATGAAGCACCAAGAACAATTCCTATAATCAAAAGTCTTATATTTGGATTATCAAAAGAATTGAGCTGACCAATCTCGTCATAGGTAGAAACAGAAGTAGTTTCTTCTGTCTTTTTTCGTTCACTTTTAGAGCCTGATGTTTCGCTTTTTTCTGATTTATCAGAGCTGTTGCTTTTATCCGAACCGCTTTTTTCGGATTTTGAATAGACGGTGATTTTTGCTGAAGTGCATTTTCCTGCGTCAATTGAGTTAATATCGGAGTCAACACAATCACTGACAAAAAAGTCTATATATCCTGTGCCTGACTTTACGGCTTTGAAGGTCAGAGTAAATATAATTTCGCCGTTAATAATATTTATACCGTCAGCATTTAGAAAAACAAGCTTTACCTTATCCGAAAGCTCATTGTATGCTATTTTTGAGGATTTGTCGCTTACCTTTGCACTGCGAAATTCAAACATACTCTTGTCATAAGTAAATTCAAAGCTTGCGGCACACAGCTTTTTGTCACTGTCGGCAGTCATTGAAATTGTAAATAGCCTGTTGTTGTCACAATTATAATCACTTAAATCAAAATCAACTTTATTTGCAGAATAAGCAGTTATTAGAGAACCGTAAGATAACAAAACAACAGTTATTATTAAAATGAAAAATCGTAATAAATTTCTTTTGAATTTATGCATAATAAACCTTTACACAGAAATTTTGTTGTTTTTTGCAAACCAAACATTTTCCACGCTGAATTCTTTGCCGTTTAAGTATTCAAGACTGCCTGCGTCGTCACAAAAATTGAATCTGATTTTGTAGCTGTAAAGCGCCTGATATTTAAAAGAAATTTTAGATTTATCAGCAAAGCCGTACTTGGTGTCACCGGCAAGCGGATGACCAATTGACGCCATATGTGCTCTGATCTGATGAGTTCTGCCGGTCATTAGCTCAACCTCTACAAGGCTGTACTTTCCGTTATAATCAAGCACAGTGTATTTTGTTTTGATTTCCTTCGAATTTTCAACCTCTTTTTTATGGACAGTAACCTTATTTTTGCTCTCATTTTTAGTAATAAAGCCGTGCAGAGTGTCACTTTCCTTCTCAGGCTTTCCGCATACAAGACAGAGATAATATTTTTCAAGTTCTCTTGTTTTCATTTTTTGATTGAGAACACGCAGACTTTCGGCATTTTTAGCCGCAATAACAATTCCGCCTGTGTTTCTGTCAATTCTGTTCACAAGTGCAGGTGAGAAGGCTTTTTCTTCATCGGGATTGTATTCGCCTTTGTCGTAAAGATAGTGCTGAACCCTTGCTACAAGCGAATCAAAATGATAATTCTTATCGGGGTGAACAATAACACCGGGCTTTTTGTCAATTAGAATAATATTTTCGTCCTCATACACAATGTCAAATTTAGCAGGAGCTTTCAAAAAATCGTAATTTTTTTCCTCTGCGGCTTCAAAAAATTCGTCCTTAATGTAAAACGTAAGTATATCGCCCTCGCTAAGCATTGCAGAAATCTCACACTTTTTGCCATTGAGCTTAATGCATTTTTTTCTGATGTACTTATACATAAGCGTTTTAGGCATAGTCTTAAAATGCTTTTGCAAAAACTTATCAAGTCGCTGATTAGCGTCATTTTTCTTAATTTCAAGAGTCCGCATTTTGAGAATCCTTTTCTAAAAATATTGTTAATTAATATTTTGATAAATTTATACATTAAAATATATCACGTTTTGTGCAAGCTGTCAACGCATAATACTACATTACATACAAAAATTATCTAATACATACTTTATTTTACAAATTTCTGCCAAATATACAAATCTCTCTTATGGTCAGTATATCAGATTTTACCCATTACACAAATCAAAGCTATGGTCAGTATATAAAGTTTTAACATTCAGATACAACACAGTTATGGTTAAGACTTAAATGCGTTTATGGTTGAGGGTGGTTATATGTTTCCTTGAAATCAGTTTTATAAAAATCTGTTGTATTTCCGACTTCTGTTTGATAATATATTTTGTAAATTATCAAATTTAGTGATTTTTTCGACTATACAAATATTGACAAGTCCAGTTTGGAGTGTTATGATTTGGATAATAATAAGTTTACTTTTAGGACAATTAATTAATGCATTGGTATGCGATTTGTAAAATACAGCAGCTTTTTTGCGGTGAGTTGAGGGATAAATTTGAAAAGGACTTTAAGGGAAAACAACGGCGGAGAAGTGAATTTGCAGTTTAAGTTGCTCTCTGCAATCGGAATTATAATTATCGTGTCGGGACATTGCTATCACGGTGGAATTTCACTTGCATACGAGTGGTTTCCTACGTATTCGTTTAACCTTGCGTTGCTCGTGTTTATTTCGGGATATTTCTATAAGCCTGCGCACGAGGAGCATTTTCTGAAATACATAGGTAAACGTGCAAAGCGGCTTGTGATTCCTGCGTATTTGTGGAATATTGTCTACGGATTGTTTATCCTTTTAATGTCGAATTTCGGTTATACGATAGGAGCAGAGGTTAATCCATACAATCTCTTTTTAATGCCGTTTGTTGACGGAGAGGCATTTTTGTACAACCTTGGTTCGTGGTTTGTGTATCCGCTGTTCTGCGTGTGCGTATTTAATGTACTGTTCAGACGGCTGTTAAGGCTTGTAAAGCTTGACAACGAATATCTTATTATGATTATTTACCTTGCCGTCGGCATAATCGGAATACAGCTTTCAATCGACAACGCAACAACGGGAATAAAAGGCTTACTCTTGCTTTTGTTAAGAACGATGTTCTTTTTGCCATGCTTTCAGTTCGGCAGACTTTACAAAGCAAAGCTCGAACAACACGACAAGCTCAACAGCATAGCTTATTTTGCAATAATCTTCG
>CAMKNF010000086.1 GCA_946414115.1 uncultured Ruminococcus sp.
CACCGAGATCTACACTCTTTCCCTACACGACGCTCTTCCGATCTAACCTTTATCAAAACATTATCAGTGGTCACTGCTGCGCAACCTCCTCTCGAGCTTTTTGAGCAGGAACGTCAGAATAAGAACTATTACAAGATAAATGATCGCAACTGCAATGAGCGGGAAAAACGCTTCATACGTTCGTGAACGAATGAGGTTTCCGACATATGTCAGATCCTGAACCGAAACATAAGCCGCTACAGAGGTTTCCTTGAAAAGCACAATAAATTCGTTACCGAGGGCAGGCAGTATGTTTTTAAACGCCTGCGGAATGATTACGTGAATCATCGTGCTTCTATAGTTAAAACCGAGTGAACGGCTTGCTTCAAACTGACCTTTGTCAATTGACATAATACCCGAACGCACAATTTCTGCAACATATGCACCTGAATTGATACCGAACGAGATTATAGCCGCAATTATTCCGTCACGAGAGGATGCAAAAACAATAAAGTACATAATCATAAGCTGAATAAGTACGGGAGTTCCTCTGATTACGGTTATGTATATATTACAGATAGCATTAACTGCCTTTAAAATATAATCGCTTAAGGTTCTGCACTTCTTACCCGACAAATTCATATCATAGGTTGAACGGACTATGGCAATTAAGAATCCGATTGCAACACCGATTATTACCGCAAAAAAAGTAATTTCAAGCGTAACAAGAAGTCCGTTGAGAAGCTGAACCCAGCGGTCGTCAGTTATAAAGGTCTTTACAAAGCTTTCATAAAGACCGTTAAAAAAATCCTGCATAACAAAAATCCTTTAAATAATACAGCCGACAACAAAGTAGTCATCGGCTGTAAAGTTAAATTTTATTCCTTAACAATAATAACCTGCTTAGCCGTTGTGTAAGAATCAGTAAAGTTGATAGCCTGCTTTCTTTCGTCAGTAACTGTCATACCTGCCATACCGAAATCAGCCTTACCTGACTGAACTGCTGTGATGATTGAATCAAACTCCATATCATCAATAACAAGCTTATAACCGAGCTTATCGCAGATAGCTTTAGCCATCATTGCGTCAATTCCGACAATCTCGTTACCCTCTTTGTATTCATAAGGCTCAAATGCAGCATTAGTTGCCATATGAAGCTCTCCGTTAGGATATTCTGTGCCCTGAGGGGTTTCGTAAGGTGACTTACCCTTTGTGTCATCACCAATGAAGTTTTTGGTAATGCTTTCAACAGTACCGTCCTCTTTAAGCTCGGAAAGTGTCTTGTTGAATTTTTCTGTAAGGTCGTTATTATCCTTTGCAATACAGATAGCATAATCTTCTTCTGCAAAAGGCTCGTCAAGAATCTTAAGTCCTTTATTTGCTGCTACAAAAGCCTTTGCAGGTTCGTTGTCGATAATTACGCAGTCAATCTTGCCCTGTGTAAGAGCAAGAACAGCATCTGCACCCTTGCTGTAACGCTCTATCTTTGAGCCGTCTTTTTCGTAATCGGAAGCGTAAATGTCGCCTGTTGTGCCAAGCTGAACACCTATGCTGGCGCCCTTAAGGTCATCAATTGAAGCTACTGTCTTTGTGTCAGCAGAAGAAGCCTGTGAGCTTGTGTCTGAACTAGAGCTTGACGAACCGCCGCAGGCTGAAAGTGCCAAAGCAGTTGTACAGAGCATTGCTGCTGTTAATACGATTGATAAAATCTTTTTCATAAAAATACCTCTCTTTTATTTTATTATTTGATATAAACAATATATAATATGATAATATAATATTCAAAAAAAATCAAGTAATTATGCCAAAATTCAATGAAAAACATTATAAAAATTCGTAATTGGCGGAAATTTATAAATTTTTTATATAATTTTATAATTATTTGACATAACGTGGAAGATAATATAAAATATATATGAGGTGTTCGTTATGAAATACTGCATTATTGAAGGCAGACTTGCTAAATTTGATGAAAATAAAAACAGCGAAGCCGTTGTTGAAACGGTAAAATATTCAAAGGGTGAAATTCCACAGATAAATGATAAAGAAAAGCAGGCGTTGCTTAACAATATCTTTACAGGCACACATTCAAGATTTGAAAGCTACAACGACTGCGACGTAATCTGTCTTAATCTTATTGACATTGAGAAATACACAAACGAACATATTCCCGTTTATGTTATTCTTGAGAAAAACAAAATTTCGTTTTATACCACTGAACCCGACTATGTTGAAGGAATGTTCAGAAAAATTATGCACGAACCTACGCAGAATATCACAACTGACTGTTTACTGTATCACTTTATGAACAAGCTGATTTTCGGCGACCTTGTGCACCTTGAGGAAATCGAAAGAAAGCTGTCATCTCTTGAAACTAACGCTTTTTCGGGCTGTACCGACAAAACATTTTCAAAGCAGATTTTAAATATTAAAAAGCACCTTATGTGGATAGAGCTTTATTATGAGCAGCTTATAAATATAATTTCAGACATTATCCAGAATGAAAACGGATTTTTATGTGACAACACAATAAAGAGCTTTAATATGCTTGACAGTAAAATCGACAGACTTGACGCAAAAACCGAGCATCTGTTAAATTACGCATCTGAAATAAGGAGTGCATATCAGGCTGAGGTTGACTTACAGCTGAATAAATCGATGAAGGTGCTTACGGTGATTTCAGTTATTATTCTTCCGCTTACGCTGATTGTCGGTTGGTTTGGAATGAACTTACAGATGCCGGAGTACACTTATGCATACAGTTACCCAATTCTTATAGTTGTTTGCATTGCTATTGTAGTGGGATTAATAGCTTTTTTCAAAAAAAATAAGTGGTTTTAAATTAGTACTTGATTTTTTGAAATATATTTGTTATAATAGTCAGCGGTGTTTGGAGAGATGTCCGAGCTGGCCGAAGGAGCATGATTGGAAATCATGTGTACGGTAATCACCGTACCAGGGGTTCGAATCCCCTTCTCTCCGCCAAAGAAAACGCAGTTTTAAAACTTAACTTTTAGTTTTAGAACTGCGTTAGTTTTTTTATCGGGGATTCGAAGCCGAGCGTTAAGAAAACAGTCCTGTGGACTGTTTTTAGCGAGGAGCGTTGCTGAAAGTTTTAGACTATACACGCCGAAACAAGCGATATGAAAGTTTTATGAAGATGAAACGTACCTTCTCTCCGCCAGTCGAGTGCCTCGACACGCAAATCGCGTATCGGGGTGCTCTTTATTTTTTAAGTTAATTTCTCGCGTCAGAAAAGACATCTTATCTTCAATTGATATATTAAACGCAGTTTTTTAAGATTAGCAATAATCAAAAAAACTGCGTTTATTTTTTATCGGCTTGAATAAAATCACACAACAGCCTCGTACATTGTGTCGGCGTCTTCCTTGCGAACTACCTCTTTAACCTCTGTTACTCTTACCTTTACACTTCTTGCACCTAAAGTGATTTCAATTATATCTCCAACTTTCACATCATAGGAAGCTCGTGCCGCTTTGCCGTTAACTGTGACTTTTCCTGCATCACACGCTTCGTTTGCTACCGTTCTGCGCTTTATAAGGCGTGATACCTTTAAATATTTATCAAGTCGCATAAATTCACCTCTTTAATATTTGCTAAAACAAAAGAGCCGTATTGACAGAAAGTCAACTGCGGCTCTGACAAACAAATTAAATTACTTGTTTACGATATCCTTGAAGCCTTTGCCTGCCTTGAATGCAGGAACCTTTGAAGCAGGAATCTCGATTGTGTTACCTGTTCTGGGGTCACAACCTGTTCTTGCGTTTCTCTGGCGCTGCTCAAATGTACCGAAGCCTGTGAGCTGAATCTTGTCGCCCTCTGCAACAGCTTTGATGATAGTGTCAATTGTAGCGTTAAGAGCCTTTTCAGCATCTTTCTTTGAAAGGCCGCTCTGCTCTGCAACTGCAGCAATGAGTTCTGTTTTTTTCATTTTAGAAAACCTCCATTAATTATCCTTATTTAATATTTTAACTTCATCCCAAAGGGAATCAAGTACCGAAAGTGATGCCGTTTTCATATCTATGCCTCGTTCATTTGCAAGGGCTTCAACTTTTGAAAAACGGTCTGTAAATTTGTCACAGGCATCGTAAAGTGCATGCTCGCTGTCAATATCAAGAAATCTTGCAACATTTACTGCTGAAAACAAAACGTCGCCAAGCTCTTCACGCTGATTTTCTTTATCACCGGACTCAACAGCACTTTTAAGCTCGTTACATTCTTCAAAAAGCTTATCAAGCGCACCGTCTACATTGTCCCAATCAAAGCCAACCTTTGCAGCCTTTTGCTGGATTTTAGTACTTCTCATAAGCGAAGGCAAAGCCTTTGAAACGCTGTTCATAGCCTGCGTCTGTGATTTCTGGGATTTTGTCTTCATTTTGATTGCATCCCAGTTTTTGAGCACCTGTTCGGTTGTGTCTGCATCGACATTTCCGAAAACGTGCGGATGACGTATAATCAGCTTTTTACAGATTCCGTCGCACACATCATCAATTGTAAAGCTGTTTTTTTCGCTTTCAATCTCACTGTGGAGTGCAACCTGCAAAAGCACATCGCCGAGTTCTTCCTTTAAAAGCTCTGTATCTTCAGTATCAATAGCTTCTATAGCTTCATAGGTTTCCTCGATGAAGTTTGCACGAATAGACTTGTGCGTCTGTTCCCTGTCCCAAGGACAGCCGCCGGGTGAACGAAGAATTTTGACTATTTCAACAAGGTCGTTAAAATTATAATTCTCTTTTTCAATAAAGTCCATTTCAAACATCTCCGATTATACACTAATAATAAGTCAAAATCAAGCATTTTGATACTATTTTGACTCGTACCTAACTATTTTAACCAATCATATGCCATTTTTCAAGTGCTTTTGCAATTTTTTCTCCTTTTGGAAGGAGTTTTATTTCTGTTGCAGTAAAAGCACGCATAATAAGCAGTAAAATTATATACACAATTACGGCTGCTGCTATAGCAATAATTGTTGACAGCCTTTGAGGAATCAATGATGACAACAGCATATTTGTAAAGAATGCTGCCGCTGAACTGAACACCGCACCGATTAGAGGCTTAATTGTTGTTGAGAAGAAATCAATTGATACCTTAGAATATTTGACAAGCAAATACATTCCAATTACAAATATTGTTGCAAAGCTTATGAGTGTACCTGCTGTTGCACCCTGAATATTAAACTCGGGAATACTTACAAACATCCAGGAAGTTGCAATTTTTATCAGCATACAGACTGTGTAAAGCTTTAATGGCAAATTCACCTTTCCGATTCCGTTAAGCATACTGCAAACAGGCGTTACTGCGGCTGTAAAGATTGCAGTTATTCCGTACAAAGTAAGTACGTTGCCGCCGATTTCTGCGATAGCTTTGTCTGAATATATGAACGCCATAATCGGATGTGAAAGCACGCAAAGTCCAAGCGACATAGGAAGCGTGAACATCATTGTCATTCTGATTACAGTTTCTATTGACCGTTTCAGTTCTTCTTTATTTCCTTTTGTCCACGCACTTGTAACGTTAGGCATTGCGCTTGAACCAAACACTTGCGTTACGGCAGTTACAAGCTGCATAAGCGTCAGCGCTGACGAGAAACAACCCCAGAGTCGTGTGTGAATTGTGGGCGGTATTCCGGTGGAGCTTTCTCCGTAGAATGCCTCTTTGGGATAAAATTCTTTGTATTGTGCATACAGTACGTCAGGATTTGTCTGTGACATATTTGAAAGAATATTCTGTATGATAATCTGGTCAATAAGATTTCCCAGACTCATTACAAGCGTACCGGTTGCAATGGGAATAGCAGTTTTGCAGATTATAATAAAGGTTTCTCTTTGTGCCCTTGAAGCAACAGAGCTTTGATAATATTCTTTTGGAATACCGTCTCCGCCGATTTTATATTTAAGGAAGAGGAACAGAAATGACAAGAAGCTTCCCAGGGTAATTCCGCAGATTGCACCGGCAACGGAAAAAGCAAGTATTGTATTCTGCGCCTCTGTTTCGGTAGCAAAGGTATACCACAAAAAAGTACCTGTCTGATTATAGGAATCAATACCGAAGCGCATTACAAGATAAGCGCAAAGGGTACCTATCAGAAGCTTTATTCCCGCCTCAATAATTTCAGAAATTGCCGTAGGCGTCATATTACGCTGGCCTTCAAAATAGCCTCGGTATATAGAAGCGATACAGCCAAACAGTATAGTCGGGGCAAGACAGAGCATTGCGTGAAGTGAATACGGCGAGTTAATGAACTGAACATAAACAAAGCTGCTGCCAATCATCGCAATCAGGCAGACTATTCCGACAATTGAAAAAAGCGGAACTGAAATTTTATGTATCAGTTTTACATCATTATAGCGCTTTTCAGCCATATTCTGGGATACAAGACGAGAAATTGCAATCGGCAGACCACCTGTCGCTACCGTAAAAATTACGCAAAAGATTTCATAGGCGTTGCTGTAGAGTCCCATACCCATTGAAGCAACGTCTTCGCCGAACATTGAATAAATATTGGTCAGTAATATTTTGTCAAGAAGTCCGAATACCTTGACTATAACCATACTCAATGTTAAAATTGCCGCACCCTTTAAAAAAGTTTGCGAGACATCTTTTTCGGAAGTGGCGACAGCATTATATTTTTTTGACAAATCAAATCACCTTTTGTAATTATTTTAAACAAATCAATATACATACTAACGGGCGGCAAAATATTATGTCGCCCGTAAATACTGTTAAATTAGAATATGATTATCAGCAGATTATTCTACCGTTTCAGTGTTTTCTTCTGTGTCCGTGCTTTCAACGGTTTCCGAAGCTTTTGCAGACGAAAAATCATCATTAACTTCATCAAGCCTTGCACCGCAGATATTGCAGAACACCGAGTTTTTGGGAACGTTTGCATCACACTGCGGACATTTTTTCTGATTTTTTGAAGCCGCAATATGCTCGTTGATTATGTTAAGATTGTCCTTTAACTCTGTGATTTCAGCAACAGTCTGCTGAACCTGACCTGACAAATCAATTCCGTGAACCTGCTCTTTATAGGTAAGTGCTCCGAGGTCACGAAGCTTTTTGTTGATTTCTCCCCTGATTTCAGCAGCGGTTATTTTATGCTTTGATGCGTCATAAACATCAGAAGCCTTTTTTGAAACAGCAGAAGCTGCCGCTTTTGCATTAACAACAACATCATCAAAAATCTCATCAAATTTTCCCATAATAATACCAGCCTTTCTGAAAAAATATAATAAAGTTTTGCGAGTAAAATATTTATAAGTTACGCATATTATATCACTGTTTATCACAATAATCAACAGTTTTATTTACCATAAAATCTCATTATTGACGACTTTCTTTCTATTAGTTCATCGAAACGGTCTACATATTCATACGGATACTTAAAGTTGAATATTCGTTCAAGATAATCAGTTTCATTATTTTTAAGCTTTGTTACTCCTCCCGAACCGCAGGCAAGAATTGTGTGGGTTTCATCCATAACATAGACATTGTACAGACTTTCAAAGCCTTTTTTTGACCAGCCGACATTTTCAAGATTACCTACCATTCTGCTCTGGCGGTACATATAATACGGGATATACTCATCAGATGTAAGTGTTTTTTGAGTATATTCGAGCATTTTTCTTGCAGCTTCAGCGTCTTCCCTGTTGAGCGTTTTGCCGATATTCGTAAGAGTTGACGCACGCTTCATACAAAGCGTATGTACGGTGATACATTCAGGAGATAAGGCACGGACGCTGTCAAGAGAATTTACAAAGCTTTCCTCGGTATCAGTAGGAAGTCCTGCAATTAAATCGGTATTTATATTGTCAAATCCACATTTTCTTGCAAGCTCAAAAGCAGTAAAAAACTGTTCCGAGTTGTGCTTTCTACCGATTTCTCTTAATACATTATCATTTACAGTCTGCGGATTTATGCTTATTCTGTCAACTTTATTTTCTTTTAAAGCACAAAGACGTTCTTTATCAATAGTATCTGGGCGACCTGCTTCAACCGTAAATTCCCTGCAAGTTGACATATCAAAGCTGTTCCTGACTGTTTTCAGCACCTTGTCAAGCTGTTCTTCATTAAGCGTTGTTGGCGTTCCGCCACCGAAATATACAGTTTCAAGTCTTAAGCCAAGGTCTGAAGCAATCTTCGCTGTTATCTTTATCTCCTCACAGAGAAGCTCGGTATATGGTTCAATTAACTTTTTAGCACGCTCAACAGACGACATTACAAAGGAACAATAACTGCACCTTGACGGACAGAAAGGGATTCCGACATAAAGGCTGAATGATTCGGGACGTGAAAGGTCGAGAATTTTCTTCTCGTTTTTCTCTGAGCCTTTTCGTATAATCTGCATCCATACGCCGCTTTTGGAGAGATAGACATATTCA
>CAMKNF010000087.1 GCA_946414115.1 uncultured Ruminococcus sp.
ACTTGATGGTGACTGGAGTTCAGACGTGTGCTCTTCCGATCTGCACAATTTCTTTCGGAAAGCCGAGGTAATCGGCAACAGGCTCAATAAAATTGCAGATTGCGTCAATCGCCCCGCTTGAACGCAGTAAATCTACTGCGAATACAAGTCCTATTATTGTGGGTGCAATTGAGTATAAAATCTGCATTCCCTCTTTTGCGCCTTTGAGAAAAATATCAAATACCGGTACTCTTTTGATTAGCCCGAAAACAACAATAACGCAGGCAAAGGCAGGCATAACAAATTCCATTGCTTATCTCTCTTTTCTTTTTACGGAGTTGAGCGTACAGGCGCAGATTAGTGCTGTTGCAAGCGCACAGGCTGAGGAAATCCATACGGGAACGATAATTTCAAACGGCGCACTGCTCCCGTAGGATTGGCGCAGAGAAGCAAGCGTTGTGGGCAAAAGCTGGAGAGAGGCAGTGTTCATAACAACGAAAACTACCATTTCATTACTCGCAGTATCGCTTTTGTTGTTAAGTGTATGTAACTGCTCCATTGCTTTAAGTCCGAACGGAGTAGCGGCGTTGCCAAGTCCGAGCAGATTTGCGCTTATGTTCATTGAAATGCTTTTAAAAGCGTCGCTGTTTTTGTCAAGCTTCGGAAACAGCGGACACAAAAGCGGAGAAAAGATTTTTGCAAAAACAGAGGTGAGTCCGCTTTCAACGGCAATCTTCATAATTCCTGTCCAAAGACAGATTATGCCTGCCATTGTAATAATTAACCCGATTGACGACGCACCGCTGTCGACAAGCGCTTTCGACAAATCCTCTGTGTTACCGAGAAAAACCGAGCATAAAACACTAATTATTACAAGTCCGCTCCATACATAATTCAGCATATAAACTCCTCTTTTGACAGGTTGTGACCAAATATTTAAAGATTACAAAGTTTACAAAATTGTTTACATTAAAATCTACGGGATTTATTGACAAATTAGGTAATAAATGGTAAAATATATACAAATAACGAGAACAGGATGAGGTATATGATTTATACAAATTTCAGAGAAATTGACAAAGCAGGTCGAATCGTAATTTCAAAGGATATAAGAAAGCACCTCAATATTAACGCAGGCGACATTCTTCATATTGAAGCCGACGATAACTGTATCTTTATCAGAAAAGCAGAAAGCAAATGCGTGTTCTGCAACTCCCTTGAAGAACTCAAGGAATTTCAGGGAAAGCATATCTGTTCCTCCTGCCTCGAAAAGCTCAAGGGCTGAATTGCTATACTATATATAGTATAAAATTACCGCAAATATGAATAATTCATAGTGTTGCAGTTTAAAACAGGGGTGACAATTCGGGTGAAGCTTTTTCTTGCAGATATAAGGGATATTGACTTGGAATATTCTCAATTGCTTGATAAAGAACGCAGAGAAAGAGTAGAGCGCTACAGGCTTGTTGATGATAAAAAGCGCTGTATTCTTGCAGGACTTATGACAAGGCACTTTCTTGGCAATGCAGAAATCCTTAAAAACGAGTACGGAAAGCCTTATTTGTCTGACGGACGTTTCTTTAATATTTCACACAGCGGAAATTATGTGCTTTTTACTCTGGGTGAGAGCGAAATCGGATGCGATATAGAACAGTTCCACTATGTGAACGCAGTAAGAACGGGACGTACTGTTTTTACAGATGATGAGATGAATCTGCTTTTGTCAGGTTACGACAGGCTCGGTACATTTTTTAATTTATGGACAAAAAAAGAAAGCCTGCTCAAATGTATTGGCGAGGGCTTTCACAGGAGTGCAAAGTCGGTTGACGTTTGCTCTGATATTTTTGAAGATAAAGGCAAAAGCTATTTTCTGAAAACTTGGAATTTCTCCGATTATACCGTTTCGGTTTGTTCCGAAGAAAATGATTTTCCGAAATTGATTGAGTTTATCGGGACAGAGGAGCTTATATGAAAAATCTCATAAGAATAATTGACGGCATAATTCTTTCGCTTTCAGCATGCGGATTTATGCTGACTATGTATGCAGGAAATATTTTTTACGGAAATAACGCAGAGCATAAAGGGCAGTTTCCGTATTTCCTGTTTTTCTGCGTTCTGATGATTGCGGCTGTAGCGGTAAATATAATTCCGTCACCGTTTAATTTTAAAACAAAACCGACAAGACTGCGTATGATTGCCGACGGCTCGGACTTGCTTATTGCATTTCTTATTTCGTCGGTAATCACCATAGCTTTTCATATTTATTCAGCATTTACGGGAATTTTATCTTCGGGCTTGGGAATCGGCTTTTATGTTGCAAGCGTGGTTGTCGCATTGCTTGTGCTTGGAGTAACCTTTATCAATGCGGCTATAAGAACCTGTGCAGGTTCTTCTCAGCTTGGCGCAGGAAGAAAAGCGGCAGTTGTGCTTACGGGCGGAATACCCATTGTCAATTTCTTTACCCTGATTCCTGCAATAAAAAGCGCAAAAGCTGAGGTTAACTTTGAAAGCAATAAGCAAAAACTTGATTTGAGCAGAGAAAAAGACGAGGTGTGCAGAACAAAATATCCGATTCTTCTCGTTCACGGCGTGTTTTTCCGTGATTTTAAATATTTTAATTACTGGGGCAGAATTACAGATGAGCTTCAGAAAAACGGCGCAAAGATTTATTTCGGCAATCACCAGTCGGCTCTGTCCGTAGACGACAGCGCAAGGGAGCTGACTGAGAGGATAAAGCAGATTGCAGCCGAAACGGGCTGTGAAAAGGTGAACATAATTGCCCATTCAAAGGGCGGTCTTGACTGCCGCAGGGCAATCAGCCGCTTTGGAGCCGATAAATATGTTGCGTCACTTACCACAATCAACACACCTCACCGTGGCTGTGAATTTGCAGACTATCTGCTCGGCGTTGTGCCGAAATCAATGCAGGATAAAATTGCGAATACATACAACGCCGCAATGAGAAAGTTCGGCGACAAAAATCCCGACTTCCTTTCGGCAGTTGCCGACCTCACACACAAAAACTGCGAAAAGCTCAATGAAACAACTCCCGATATTGACGGGGTGTTTTATCAGAGTGTCGGCTCAAAGCTTAACAAAGCCTCAAACGGTCAGTTTCCGCTGAATTTTTCGTATCACCTTGTAAAATACTTTAACGGTTCAAACGACGGACTTGTGGCGGAAAGCTCCTTTAAGTGGGGCAGTAAATACACATTTGTTACTACCAATGGTAAAAGAGGAATTTCTCACGGTGATATGATTGATTTAAACCGTGAAAATATTGAAGGCTTTGACGTGCGTGAATTTTACGTTCAGCTTGTCGGAAATTTAAAATCAATGGGAATGTAACAGCAAAAGAAAAAAGGTCGGGTGCCAAACGGCAAACCCGACCTCAGTTTTCGTTTTTTAAATTTTAAATTATGAGTTAGCTTCGATGTAGGAAACGAGAGCGCCTACAGTCTTGATGTTTTCAATTTCCTCATCGGGAACTTCAACATCAAACTCATCTTCAATTGACATAAGTAAATCTACAACGTCAAGTGAGTCAGCACCGAGGTCTTCCTGCAAATCTGTATCTGCAGTAATCTTATCCTCATCAACGTCAAACTGCTCGGCAAGGATTGCCTTAACTTTCTCTAATACCATTAGTAATTCCTCCCATTAAAAATTATTAAGTGCTTTTGTTTCTAATTATGGACAAAAGCACATAATTTATGCTACAATGGTGTGAAAGCAAATTTTGGTTTGCTCTACTTCAATAATATTATTGATAAATTGCCGCTTTGTCAATATCTATTTTGAAATTTATAAAAAAATTCTTAAATTTGCATAAATAATTCTTATTGTTATGAAATTTGCATAGGTAAAAATATGAAATTCGGAGGAAAAAGTTATGAGTATTAAAAAATTTGCAGTAATCGGTCATCCAATCGGACACACAATGTCGCCGTTTATTCATAAAAGGCTTTTTGAGCTTTCGGGAGTTGAAGCGGAGTATACAAAGCTTGATATTGCTCCCGAAAATCTCGCTGACGAGTATAAAAATGTGCTGTCAAAGCTTGACGGCTACAACATTACAATTCCTCATAAACAGAATATTATTCCGCTTATTGATGAAATTGACGAAAAAGCGAAAATGTACGGCAGTGTAAACACTGTAGCAAATATAAACGGTGTCGCAAAGGGATATACAACCGACCCTGACGGCTTTTTAAAGGCACTTGGTGCGGCAGGAATCACACTTGACGGACGTGTTGTAATTCTCGGCTGCGGCGGCGTTGCACGTACAATGGCTTATGAAGTTGTGCTTAAAGGACTTCCTTTGCTTTTTGCGGTCAGAAAAGAGGATGTTGAGATTGCAAAATCACTTTGCAGTGAAATTGAGAACACCGTCAAAGGCACAAAGGTAAGCTTCTGCCTTATTGACGAGCTTTCGGGCAATATTGACGTGCTTGTAAACGCAACTCCTCTCGGAATGTTTCCGAAGGTTGATGTTCAGCCTGTTTCGGATTCTGTTATCAGCAAGTGCGCAAGCGTATTTGACGCAGTTTACAATCCGCTTGAAACCGTGCTTATTAAAAAGGCACTTGCCAACGGAGCAAAGGCAGTCGGCGGAATGTCAATGCTTGTATGGCAGGCGGTAGTCGCTCACGAAAAATGGGACGGTTCGGTTTATGATAAGGACGATATTGCAAAGCTCTGCATTGATTCGGCAGAGGAGCTTAAAAACAGATAACAGGGGTAATTATGGATAATATAGTATTGTGCGGATTTATGGGCTGCGGAAAGTCAACAGTCGGCAGAAATATCGCACGTAAAACAGGCAAAAAATTTCTTGATATGGACTCATATATTGAGAAAAAGGCGGGAATGACCGTTTCGGAAATTTTTGATAAATACGGAGAAAGCGGATTCCGTGATATGGAGTATGAGGCTTGCAAAGAGCTTTCGGAGATGAAAGACCTGATAATAGCCTCGGGCGGCGGAGCGTTTACGTTTGAGCGTAATGTCAAAGTCTTTAAGGGCAAGGATAAAATTGTACTTCTTGACGTGCCGCTGGGTGTTATAAAGTACAGACTTCGCAACGACAAAACAAGACCTCTTTTGCAAAGACCTGACAGGGATAAAGCAATGCAGGAGCTGTACGACAAGCGGCTCCCGCTTTACAAAAGTGCCGCTGACGTTGTAGTTTCGGGCAAAAACACTCCGATTAAAACTGCATTTGCGGTAATAGACGCAGTAAATTTGAATGAAAAATAAAATAACTATTGATTATAGCGCTTTAAAGTGGTAAAATATACTATTATCAAGCGAAAATCATCGGAAGGGATAGGATATATATGATTATAGTTTTAAAGCCGTCAACATCTGACGAACAGCTTATGAAATTCACAAAAATGCTCAAGGATTCCTACGGCGTTAAGGTTAACAAGTGGGACGGTGTTCAGTCAACCGTTCTCGGACTTATCGGCGATACTACAAAGGTTGACATTGAGTATATAGACGCACAGGACATTGTTGAAAGCGTAAAGCGTGTTCAGGAACCGTATAAGAAGGCGAACAGAAAGTTCCACCCCGACAATACGGCTATTAAGATAAATGATAACGTGACAATCGGCGACGGAAGTCTGCATATTATGGCAGGTCCATGCTCGGTTGAAAGCGAGCAGCAGATTGTTCAGATTGCAAAGGATGTCAAAGCCTCGGGCGCAACCTTGCTTCGTGGCGGTGCTTTCAAGCCCCGTACATCTCCCTATGCTTTTCAGGGATTAAAGGCAGAGGGACTTGATTTGCTCAAAATCGCAAGAAAAGAAACAGGACTTCCCATTGTTACAGAAATTATGCGTGCGTCGCACATTGATATGTTTGAAAACGTCGACATTATTCAGGTCGGCGCAAGAAATATGCAGAACTTCGAGCTTTTAAAGGAGCTTGGCAAAATCGACAAGCCTATTCTTTTAAAGCGTGGTCTTTCGGCTACAATTGAGGAGTGGCTTATGAGTGCCGAGTATATTATGGCCGGCGGCAACGACAAGGTAATCCTCTGTGAAAGAGGAATCCGCACCTACGAAACCTTTACAAGAAATACGCTTGATATTTCTGCAATTCCGATAATCAAGCGACTTTCGCACCTGCCCGTTGTTGTTGACCCCAGTCATGCCGCAGGAAAATCGTGGCTTGTTGAGCCGCTTGCAATGGCTGCCGTAGCCGCAGGAGCAGACGGACTTATTATCGAGGTGCACAACGACCCGCCACACGCTCTTTCAGACGGTGCACAGTCGCTCACACCCGAGCAGTTTGACGGAGTTGCAAAGAAGGTTTTTGCACTGAAAAATGCGCTCAATACAGAAGTTTAATTTTCATTGGAGGAATCCCTGATGAACATAGCCGTAATCGGACTCGGAATAATCGGAGGAAGCTTTTGCAAGGCTATAAAGAAGTACACCGACCACTATGTAATCGGAATCAACCGCACACCCGAAACGGCGCAAAAGGCGCTTGCTGTCGGTGCGATTGATGAAATCGGCACGCCCGAAAGCCTTGGAAAAGCCGACCTTGTTATCCTTACAATGTATCCGCAGGCTGATATTGAATATATCGAGAAAAACGGAAGCTACATAAAAAAGGGTGCAATTGTCACAGATGCGTCTGGTATAAAAAGAGCAATATGCCCACAGCTTAAGGAACTTGCACAAAAATACGGATTTGTTTTTGTTGGAAGTCACCCGATGGCAGGCAAAGAGAAAAACGGCTTTGACGTTTCAGATTCCGAGCTTTACAAAGGCGCAAGCTTTATAATAACTCCATGTGGGGCAGAGCAGAAGTATGTTGATTTGCTCTCCGATTTTGCAAAGTCAATCGGATTCGGAATAATTAAAATTACAACTCCCGAAGAGCACGACCGTATGATAGCGTTTACCTCACAGCTTCCGCACGTGCTTGCGTGTGCCTATGTGTTAAGCCCCTGCTGTCCTAATCACAAGGGCTTTTCGGCAGGAAGCTACCGTGATGTGTCACGTGTTGCAAATATTAATTCAAAGCTCTGGAGCGAGCTTTTTCTTGAAAACAAAGAGCCGCTTGTAAAGGAGCTTGACATTCTGGTTGAGAACATAACTAATATTTCCAATGCAATAAAATCGGAAAATAAAGAAGAGCTTACCGAGCTACTTGAACAGGGGCACAAGGTAAAAGAATCACTCGGAGAATAATATAAATTTAATTCGAAATTCGGAATGTGTAATTCGGAATTATTATTTTCAATTAGAAGTGGTTTTATTTAATCGGAACGGTCAAGATCGTTCCCTACTTTTGAGATTTATTATCGTATAAACGGGGTAAAGGAGAAATTCGATGAGAACAGTTCATGTTGAAACGGGAAAACCCTATGATATTTTCATTGAAAGAGGAATAATTGATAAGTGTGGCGAGTATATCGGCAGGCTTTCAACTGCAGAAAAAGTCACCGTAATTACAGACTCAAACGTTGCTCCGCACTACCAGTGGAGGGTGCTCAATTCGCTTGAAAAAGAGGGATTTGAGGTTAAAACCCATATTTTCAAGGCAGGCGAGGAGTCGAAAAACCTTGATACAATCGCTGAAATGTACAACACTCTTGCAAGCTTCCGAATGACAAGAAAGGATATTGTCCTTGCCCTCGGCGGAGGAGTTACCGGCGATATGGCTGGTTTTGCGGCGGCTACATATTTAAGGGGGATTGACTTTATCCAGGTTCCTACCTCTCTGCTTGCTCAGGTTGACTCGTCTGTCGGCGGAAAAACAGGCGTTGATTTGCCGCAGGGTAAAAATCTTGTCGGTGCTTTTCATCAGCCTATAGCCGTTCTGATTGACCCCGACACACTCGACACTCTGCCCGATGCATATGTTTGCGACGGTATGGCAGAGGTCATCAAGTACGGTTGTATCAAGGACGCAGATTTCTTTGAAAACCTCGCAACAGAAAATGCACTTGACCATATTGAGGACGTAATTGAAACGTGCGTTTCAATAAAGCGTGACGTTGTAAGTCGTGACGAGCGTGAAGCAGGCGAGAGAATGCTGCTCAATTTCGGACATACTCTTGGGCACGCAATTGAAAAAATCTACAATTTCAAGGGTATTTCTCACGGAATGGCTGTTGCAATCGGTATGGTGCTGATTGCAAAGGCGGGCGAAAAAGAAGGACTCACCGAACAGGAGATCGGAAGAGCACACGTCTGAACTCCAGTCACCATCAAGTAT
>CAMKNF010000088.1 GCA_946414115.1 uncultured Ruminococcus sp.
ATACTTGATGGTGACTGGAGTTCAGACGTGTGCTCTTCCGATCTCACATTAAGCGGCATTCAGGCTAACAAAACCTTATATGCTGAATTTGCACTTAAGAGATACTCGGTTACTGCTGTAGCGGTAACAACAGCAGGCTCTGACGGCGGTACAGTTGCACAGATAGTTAATAACTCTGAAGCACAGTCAGGTACAACGATTAATATTAACGATGTTGCACACAACAGTACGGTAACATTAAAAGCAAAACCTACTGATGGTGCTACATTCGACGGTTGGTATGATGCTGAAACAGGCGGAAATCGCCTTGACAATCCTGCATCACAGACTTTGACGATTACAGTTAAAAAGAATCAGACCGTATATGCTCGTTTCACAGTTACAAAAAAGACTACAACAATTTATGTTGCTCCTCGTTTAGGCTTTGGTAGTTATAATCTTTGGGTTTACGATAAAGCTGATGAAAATATAAAGCATAACGGTAGCACTTGGCCTGGCAAAGCTTTAACGCTTGACAGCACAACAGGTTATTATAAGCTGACATTTACAACATCATATAGCGGTAATTTCTACGTAATTCTCAGTAATAGCGGAAATAATAAAGTACCTGACAACAATGATAAAGGTTTCCTTGGCGAATACGGAAAGACATACTTTATCGGTGAAACAACTATGACAGAATACAATCCTGTCAGCGTTACTCTCAATGCTGTTTCTGTAAATGCTTCGGGTGTGACACAATCAGACGGCTTTACCGGCGGTTCAATTACAGTCGGCAGTACAAAATACACAGCAACAAAAACTTTGTCATATAACAGCGGTTCTTCTTTCTCGTCTACAGCAACTGCAAGCGGAAACTATAATTTTGTCGGCTGGTACGACAACGCCGATTGTAGCGGAACTGCAGTAAGCACTAACGCTACTTTAAGTGTAACGCTTACCGAGGACAAAATCTATTATGCGAAGTTTGTAGAGCTGGCTAATGTAACTATTACCTTTAATGCTGAAAATACAAAATGGGTTAGTGAAGCCGGTGCTTGTATGTGGATTTATGACACAAGTTCAGGAAATAAATATCAAATGACAAACAGTAGTAATAAATGGACAGCTTCGGTACCTATTTCTGTAACAAATATAACATTCTACAGATGTACTCCTGCCGGTTTTGGTACTACTAAAGTAGACAGTGCAAGTACTGCTGGATATTGGAACAAGTGGTCTGCCGGAAGCAGAGGAACAAAGACAACTTATAAGACATCCGGCGACGGTAACGGTAGCTGGTAATAATTTAAAATTTAGGGAGGTGATACCATGAAAAAATCGAAGATAATAATTGTTTCTGTACTTGCAGTAATACTATGCGTTATGTGCGTGACAACATCAACATTTTCATGGTTCACCCGCCCTCAGACTATGAAGGGCGACTCGCTCGGATGGAAGATTAATTACGATACGTCTGTCGGTAGCGGAGTAACAATGAAGACATACGCTTCTACTGATGGCGGCAGTACATATAACGAAGCTCAGGAGATAACGAGTTTCAGTAACTCTTCCGGCATTGGCGCAGGTGACCGTGTATGGTACAGAACAGATATTACGAACAACGGAGCTTCGCCCCAGAGTGTTTCGCTTTATCTTTCAAAACTCACTTTACCTGAAAATGCACAGGGCAAATTTTACCTTGGTGTAAACAATCCTCTTAAAACCTATAAGTGCTATAACGGTAACAACGCAAGTGCTGAACAAAAGGTAGAAAGCGTTATTAACAAAAAGAATGTCTATGTCGGATTTAACAATAACCAGACCTATACACCTACGAATTATCAGGTTCATTGGTGGAGCTCCAATTCAGATTACAACGGTGATAGCAGCGTAAATGCTTATTTCTCGCCTAATAAAACAGGTGATTATGATAACCAAACATACAATATGTCATATGCAACTATCCCTTGGAACGCAAATGCGGTTAAGCTGAAACAGGGTGACACTTGGTATGGAAATGACAACACCGACATAGCCACAAATAATACTATTTGCTTGTATCAAAGCGCTACGAACAGCTATAGTACAATATATAAAGGATCGGGTGTTGCGGCTGGAATAGAAAAATTCTATTCTTCAGCAAGAGTAACTGTAGGTGATACTATTGACCTTGCCGCAACAGGCAAAGGAAAAATAAACTATAAATCTTCAAATACGTCAGTTGCAACGGTTGATCCTTCAGGTGTTGTCACAGGCGTAAACTCAGGTACGGCTACAATTACTGTTACCTCAACAGGCGCTTACGGTGACACTATCACAGCAACGTGTAATCTTTCAGTAGTTGCTAAAGAAAGTAATGTAAAGACTGATGTTCCGATTATTACCAACGTTAAGGTCAACGGAATATCTGATGTCGGTGAGGCTACAACAGAGTCAATTTACTGGTATATCAAAAATGATGGTTCCGGTGCTTTGACTTATACAATTGAAGATGTTTATCTGACTTTGTAATACATAAACTTTAGGAAAGGGTTGTTTTTACAGCCCTTTTTTATTATACTTATTTTATACTAATGTTAAGTAAATTCAGAATTAATATATTCAGTATTTTAAAATATATTGAATTAGAAAACGGAGTAAACAATGAAAAAGAACAAAGTATTCAGAATAATTAAACTAATAAAAAATATAATTTGTTGGACACTGATTGCGGTTCTTGTTTTTACATTGGTTGTTTTTTTTATGTCGAGAATCAACGGAAGTACACCCTCTGTTTTCGGATATTCAATATTCAGAGTTTCGAGCGGAAGTATGGAGCCTGAACTCAAAGTGGGTGATATTATTCTTGACAAAACTGTCGACAATCCTGAGGATTTAAAAGTCGGAGATGTCATAACCTTTAAAAGCAGCGATTACGGCGATTTGCTTGTAACACACAAAGTTATAAAAGCTCCGTATGAAGAAAACGGAAAATTAATGCTGCAGACAAAGGGTATAGCGAATGAAGTGGAAGATAAACCAATAAGCATTGATAATGTAAAAGGCATTATGATATGCAAGGTGGATTATCTTGACACGGTTTACAATGTTTTCCTGTCGCCATGGGGATTGCTGATACTCATAGCATTAATAGTTATCATATTTTTTGATGAAATAATCACAATAGTAAAAATCCTGACTAATAATGACAAGTCAGTTAAAGACGCAGATAATATTAATGAGATTATCGACAGGCTTCAAGCCGAGAAATTGAAAGAACAGGCTGAAATGCTGAAAGAGCAGGCTGAAATAGAATCGAAAACAGATAGTGAGGACAGCGGTGAAAAAGACGAGTGAAAAAACTGTTTATGAAAGAATATATGATGCAGTTTTGCAGATACCGTACGGAAAGGTTGCAACCTACGGTCAGATTGCCGCAATGGCAGGAAACAGGTATTACGCCAGAGCCGTTGGTAACGCACTCCACATAAATCCTGCGCCTGATGTAATTCCTTGCTACCGAGTGGTAAATTCAAAAGGAAAATTAGCCGCAAGCTTTGCATTCGGCGGTGAGGACAGGCAGAAACAGCTCCTTGAAGCCGAAGGAATAGAAGTTGCAGACGGCAAGGTTGATTTAAAAAGGTACGGATTCAATCCTTTTGCGTGAAAGATAATAAACTTTCATTATATCGTATATATGAATTAATGCGAAATTCTAATTGCAAAATCAATTCAAAACTCGACATTAATTTGCAAAAACCGACCTCAAAATGAATAATCAAAATAAAATTATTGCTAAATTGTATAAATCTTTTCAAAAAAGATGTGACACTTCTGCAAGTATTGTATCTTTTATTTCCCACAAAAATATGTTATAATAGAAAATATATAAAAGGGAGTGATATTATGACGCAAAATAACTGGGACTATTCAGCAATTACACCGGAAATTAATGTTCTCACAAAGAAGATGACGGACAACTCCATTATTGACCCTTCTCTTTACAGCAAGTACAATGTTAAAAGAGGACTGCGTGACCTTGACGGTAAAGGCGTCCTTACGGGACTTACAGATATTTCAACGATTATTCAGAACAAAGAAGTTGACGGTAAGCTTGTTCCCTGTGACGGTGAGCTTTACTACCGTGGATATAACGTAAATGATATTATCAAAGGTATAACCGACGATAACCGTTTTGGTTTTGAGGAAGTAGTATATCTCCTTTTGTTCGGCGAAATGCCAAATCCAAAGGAGCTTCACGACTTTAAGGAATTGCTTGTGCAGTACAGAACCCTGCCACAGAACTTTGTGCGAGATGTAATTTTAAAAGCTCCGAGTGAGGATATGATGAACTCAATTGCACGAAGTGTTTTAACGCTTTTCTGCTATGATACAAATCCGAACGATACATCAATCAATAATGTTTTAAGGCAGTGCGTTCAGCTTATTTCCGTATTTCCGCTTTTGTCGGTTTACGGCTACCACGCATACAACCACTATCTGCGTGACAAGAGCCTGTACATTCACCGTGCAGACCCGTCAATGTCTACGGCAGAGGTAATCCTGTCGCTTCTCCGTCCCGACAGAAAGTACACTCCGCTTGAAGCAAAGGTGCTTGATATGGCGCTGATTCTTCATATGGAGCACGGCGGCGGTAACAACTCAACGTTTACAACCCACGTTGTAACCTCGTCCGGCACTGACACATATTCTGCAATGGCGGCGGCTCTTGCATCACTCAAGGGACCGAAGCACGGCGGTGCAAACGTCAAGGTTTTCTATATGTTTGAGGATTTGAAAAAGCACGTCAGAGATTGGAATGATGACGAGGCTATTACGAATTACCTTGAAAAGCTCCTCGACAAACAGGCGTTTGACTGCAAGGGACTTATCTACGGAATGGGACACGCTGTCTATACAATTTCCGACCCCCGTCAGGTAATTCTCAAGGGCTCTGTTCAGAAGCTTGCCGAAGCAGAGGGATATGACGATGAGTTTAATCTTTATGAAAAGGTTGAACGTCTTGCGCCCGAGGTAATTGCAAAGAAAAGAAAAATCTACAAGGGTGTTGCGGCAAACGTTGACTTTTACAGCGGCTTGCTTTACAGTATGCTCAAAATTCCCTGTGAGCTTTATACTCCACTGTTTGCTACTGCACGTATTGCCGGCTGGAGTGCACACAGACTGGAAGAGCTTGTAAATCCCGGAAAGATTATTCGTCCTGCATATATGAGCATTTCAAACGAGAAACAGTACGTTCCGCTTGAGGACAGATAAATTAAAATTTAATTTTTGATGTAATAAACACCCCTCGGTTATTGCTTCCGAGGGGTGTTTTCTTGTGTGTTTTTAAGGATTATGTAAGCTCGAAATACAAGCCTTCACCGCCTGATAATTCTTTGGGAGCTGTGTGCCAGATTTCACCGCACTTATAATCCTGCATATTTACATCCTCAATACTGTAATCATATTTGTAAACCTTAGCGCCTTCGTAGCCGTAGTAATGATCCCAAGGGTGACACACAACTTTGCCTGCAATCAAGAAGGTATTGTTAACATGCCAGTCAGTGAATCGGAAGCCTACGACTCCTCTGAGATACTGTGAAATTGAACGGTCGCTGAAATTCTTTTGAATGTGTTCGATGATTAATTTTACTTTATCATAGCTCAATGCCTTTACATATTCATTAATTTCAACACGCTTGATGTCGCCTCGTGAGTTCTCGCCAAGTTCACTCATAGATTTTATATATCTGTAGTCGCAATGATGACCGATACGGCACCAGTAGTCAAATAAATCGTCGGAAATATCGTTATTGTTTTTGCAGTTATGCTTTACAACGCCGAGGTCTTTTTTAAGCTTTATTGCTTTTGAAGCGTCGTCGCTCTTGCCGACATATGTTGTAGCTTCTTCTTCGGTAAGTTCCTGATAATTATTGTATGATTTGAGAACACTTTCCATATCGCCTTTAAGCTGATTCATTGCAGCTGTTATTGCACTTTTATTAAGATTCATATTTTTGATTGTTTGCTGAGTATCTTCGTCAAGTGCTGAAAATTCCTCGTTAGTCATTGACGCAAGCTTAATCTTTGCGTCAAGCGAGAGCAGAGCCGTGAATGCTGAGGCCGAAAAGATTTCCATACTGCAATTTACATAGTTTTCTGCTCTGTAAGCGGCTTCACCGCCGAACATTGACTCATTCTTCATCTTGTTGTAATATGCAGTGAAAACACTTTTGTTGTATCCGAACGGACCGTTGATGTAGTTTTCCAAATCACTTATTCTATGTGCATAGTTTGAAGTGCTTGTGAAGTCGTTATTTACAAGACCTGCAAGAGTGATATTCTTTTTAACTTCGTTCGTTTCGTCTTTGATAACGTCAATTAATTCCAAAGCATATTTCTTGCTGGTTAAAACCTCGTTAACAAGCCTGTTGTATTCAACCAGCGAGCTCTGGTCGTAAATATCTTTTATAATCTTCTGAGTGCTGCTGTCAATCTGCCTCTGAATGTCGTCAAGCTTTTTGTTGATTTCTGTAAGGTTTACTTCGTGAACTCCGCAGATATCTTTGAGCATTGTAGAAATCGGACCTGCGAGGAATGAAAGTCCGGGAACTGTCGATGCCATTCCCTTGCCCCAGTTATTAAGGATTGCACGGATTGAGCCGGTGAAATAGGTGTTTGAGTTGAACTGAGATTCGTTAAGCGAAATTGAATTTGTTGTTGCGGCGTTAGTCTTTACAAGGCTGAGCGTTGCAACCGAGCCGATACAGGTCAGTGCAAGAAATCCTGCAATAATTCTTCTTTTGATGTTGTCTGTGAATTTGATTGATGATGTTTTCATAATTTTTCTTCCTTTCGGTGATTTTTGATTTGTTGGCTTTATTATAAAACAGACATAGGGACAAAACCCTGACAAAAATAAAAGATTTTGAAAAAATTTTTAAAATTTTTTGAGTACCTGTTTTTTAGTTATCTAAACTATAATTTAATGCGGAATTCGGAATTAGGAATGCGGAATTGTGGTCGAGTGGATAGGTTGTGATAATTCAGAAGTTTAATGCCCGAATTAATTTATATGCGGCTAAAGCCGCAGGCGTGATTTTTTATATTTTTACAAATGTAGGGAACGGTCTTGACCGTTCCGATTACCTAAAAGTCAGATGTAGTCCTGCGGAACAGTCAAGACTGTTCCCTACACTTTATAATTAAACATTGTCAATATATCAAAATTTGTACAGCAAACATACTTTTCCAAACAACACACACTATTACAAATTCGGAGCGTAGCGACCATTAATTCCTCATTCCTAATTCCGAATTCCGCATTAAATTATTGTTTATTGCTTATTGTGAAAATAACAATGCTAATAATTAACATAATCCCACAAGTGTATATTGATTTTGAAAATGAATAATGGTAAAATTAATCAAAGTGTTTATTTTTGCATAAAGGAATTAAAAAAGCAAATAAAGAGATTATAATTAATTGATATGTGTAATTAATACCACTATACTTTCAGGCGGATTTTCAGCTTTTTTGCCAAATATTTCGCTTGTTTCGGAGGCGGCATTTTGAAATTAGGACTTGATATAGGTTCGACCACAATAAAATGCGTTGTGCTCGACAACGAAAACAAATTAATATACAGCACATATGAGCGACACTATTCCCAGATTACCGAAAAGATAGCCGAAATTCTCGATGTCGTTCGTTCAAAGGTTGACGGCGTTGAAAATGCATGCGTTGCATTGTCAGGCTCGGCAGGTATGGGCGTTGCGCAGGACTGTGGAATTGACTTTGTTCAGGAGGTTTACGCCACCCGAGTTGCCGCCAATACATTCCTGCCCGGTACAGACGTTGTTATTGAGCTTGGCGGCGAGGACGCAAAAATTCTTTTCCTTACAAACGGTCTTGAGGTAAGAATGAACGGAACCTGCGCAGGCGGTACGGGTGCGTTTATCGACCAGATGGCTACGCTTCTGAACGTACCTCTTGAGGAATTAGACGAGCTTGCAAAGCAGTACGAAAAGACATATACAATCGCATCACGATGCGGCGTGTTTGCAAAAACAGAGATCGGAAGAGCACACGTCTGAACTCCAGTCACCATCAAGTAT
>CAMKNF010000089.1 GCA_946414115.1 uncultured Ruminococcus sp.
CCACCGAGATCTACACTCTTTCCCTACACGACGCTCTTCCGATCTACAGCGAGGGAGATGATTATCACGGTGAAATTACAGAATCCGAGAACTATGTGATTTCCGTAAAACCCATAAATTTCAGAATTCAAAGCCTTGACAAGCAAATTGAAAGCTTTGATATTTCCTGCTCCGACAACGGATATTTGTATAATCAGAAGGACTACGGTACTGCACAATCATTTGAAAATCTGAAATACAGTAATTTGCAGGATGTTCAGTGGATGCCCAACTGCGAAAAGCTTGATCTTGAAATCCGTGAAAAAACAGGAGTTGACACCGCACAGGTACAGCTCAATATTTCAGACAGTGAGAAAGTGTCTGATGCGTTAGATGCCTTGCTGAAAACAGAGTCGGACTATAATACATATTTCAGCGACCGTGTGACGGTAATCATTCATTACAAGGATTCCACAGAAGAAATCACAACAATCGAAATTACACTTGATGAGAACGGTTACTTTCTTGTCAATTATATATAACAGTATGAAAAAGGAGGACAAAGCTGTGAAAAAATCTATCAGTCTTTTATTAACATTCGTATTGATTTTTTCGGTGTTTTCTATAGCCGGATGTACGGATAATACAAATTCAAACAGCAGTGAGGGTAATTTTAACTATAACACAGATATGCAGTATTACTACAATAATATCAGTAATGCAAAACTTGCCTGTACCGAGTCAGATAAAGGATATTATTACAGAGGCGACCATGGAATAGTGTTATTCATTGACAAAAAATCAATGGAAGGAATTCCTCTTTGCAATAAGACTAATTGTATGCATAATGACCCTGATGTCTGTGATGCTTACGGCTACGGCAATATCCAATATAATGACGGTTATTTATATACCGATATAAGCGAATATGACTCGGAAAAAATGAGTGATGTATCATATATTTTTAGGGTATCAGAGGATGGGACAGAAAAAGAAAAAATAACAAATGGATTCAGTGAAACACTTTTAGAATGGTTTATTCACAGAGGTTATGTTTACTGCCTGACAAATACAGGTTTGTATAGGATTCTGCTTTCTTCTCCTAAAAGTGAACCGAAGATAATTATTAATTTTGAGGAGATTGGTTTTGAAAATGTCAATATTGATAAATTTACAGCATATGAAAACTATGTATATGTATCAGTTTCAGCACTTCTCGAAGAAGAATCATCAGAAGATAATAATTTTACACATCTGTTTGCTTTTGACATTGAATCAGAAAAATACAGCGAAATTGATTTTAACGGAGCAACGCCAAATATAGCAACCTTTATTGACGGTAAAATGATAACTTATAAATCTGTAAAAAATGACGATGACAGTTATAATACGATATATTACATTTCAGACCTGAATGGAGATAACAGAGAAAAATTTGCTGAATATCCTTCCGGAAATTATCTTTACTCTGATGGGAAATATGCATATGTTGATAACGGTGCGTATTTGAATTTTTCTGAGGATATAGACTATGAAAACCCGGGAAAAAATATTTTTGGACAGACGATAAAAGTTTATGATTTGAAAATGAAAGATATAGGAAGTTTTATACTTCCTTTTGATGGCTGGATTGATATGTGTGCACAGGGAACAAAGCATTTTCTTATATCGGCTGTTGCAGAAGACGGCAGTTCTGAATTGTACTATATTGATAAAAACGAGATTCCACAATATAAAGGAACTTACGCTGTAAAAAAAGAAGTGTGTCCTCTCAACTGGAAGAATTTATCGAATACAAGTGAAAACAGTAATATTATAGTTAATAATTCAGCAAATAAAAATAATTGACGTTTTTCGGTGAAACCGTAACTATAGCATAACAAATTTTATAGCAAGGGGCAGTTGCGTATATGATAAGATATGAAGTATATAAAATTGTAAAGAAAAGATTGTTTGTAGCTTGCTTTTTGCTTTTCTTTGTTGTAAATGCTTTTGGATTGCTTTATTTTCAATCAAATGATTTACTAGCTGATGTGATTCATAAAAATATTAATGAATACGAGAGCATAATTTCGGATATTTCAAAATTATCTTCCGAACAGCAATATGAAAAACTGAACGGTATGCTTAAAACAACTGAAATTGCACTTGAACTTGATAAGTATGCCGACAGTGAAGATGTTGAGAGTTTAGAAAGCATCAGACAAAAATATATGCAGAAAAATCCGAAAGAATATAATTCAGCTCAAGAACTTAATTTGTCAAGAAAAGAACTTTTAGACAGATATACATATCTTGAAAATCTGGTTGTTCAAAGCCGATATATTACGAATTATGATAATTTTATCGGCAATATGAATAAGCGTGCTGAACAACAGCTTAAATTTTCTGTTTTCGCAGAAGAAGGCTCGTTTTCATATAACAATATTAAGAAGACAACCTCTGATTTTGAAAATCTCAACGGCACGCAGCTTGAAGCAGGAAACAATTCGGCAGTTGAAAATTCTACAACCTTTGTACTTACCGACTTACTTGTTTTTGCACTTGTCTTTTTGATGTGTATTTATATTTTTACATTTGAAAGAGATAAAGGATTATACAGTCTTATCAGGACTACAAAAAACGGCCGTGTGCCCCTTATTATTTCAAAACTATCCGTACTTGTCTTTTTTACGGTTCTGATAAGCCTGATATATTATTCTTCAAATATTGCGGTCTGCGGATTATACAGCGGTTTCGGTGATATGACAAGGAATATTCAGTCAAGCGAGATTTTTATGAACTGTAATTTAAATCTGCAAATTTGGCAATACCTTGTTTTGTGGTGTTTATCAAAAATAATCACGATGTGTGTTCTTGCGTTGCTTATTGCACTTATATTTGTTTTAATAAAAAATACTGCAATGATTTTCATTGTAACCGCTTTAGCAATTCTTGCAGAAGGAATTATGTATCTTGCAATAGGAAGTAATTCCCCCTTCAATCAGTTAAGATATATAAACTTTTTCTATTTTTTAAGTGGTAATAATATTTTCGGAAATTATCTTAATGTAAACCTTTTTTCACAGCCTGTAAATATTACTATGATTTACGCTATAGCAATAATTCTGATTGTTATATTGTCTGTAACTATAATTTGCATTTCTTTTGTAAAGTCCACACAGTTATCAAGAAGGAATATATTTGCGCCAATGCTTGAAAAATTAAGAGGAAAGTTTGGTAAAATACAAGGCAGTGTTTCAGTATTCAAAGGTGAGTGTTTTAAGCACTATAAAGGCTCAATGGCGATATTAGTAATTGTTTTCCTTGTTTTTACAGCTTATTTAAACCTAACAGATGATATTTCAATCGTATATACTTCGGCACAGGAAAGCGCATACAGTACATATATGGATGAGCTGGAGGGTGAGCTTACGCAGGAAAAAGAAGATTTTTTGCAGAAACAGCAGGATTATTTTAATGGGCTGAATGAAGAACTGAACACTATTTCTTTGGATACAACATTATCAGCGGAAGGAAAAGAAATGAAGATAATGGCTGTAGAGTCGATACTGAAAACTAAGGGCGCCGCCTTTGAGGAGATTTCACAACAAACCGCATACATAAAAGAGGCAGGAGAAAAGTACAACATTAAACCTGTATTTGTAAACAACATTGTTTATAAAAGGCTTGTTGAAAACCCCACAAGAGAATGGCAGTATTTTACATTGCTGATGGCAGTAATAATATTTATATCATCAAATATATTTGCGTTTGAACACAAAAAGCATATGATAAATCTAATTCGCTGTACACAAAAAGGAAAACTGAAACTTGTGCTGTCAAAAGTAATGACTATTACTCTGACAACGATTATATCTTATACTTTGATTTATTTGCCGTATTATATCAATTTTATTAAAACCTTTGGAACAGAGTCATTTAACACTCCGATTGTATTTATGCAGGATTTCAGCAATATAGGCAGTACAATTTCTGTTAGCGGAATGATTTTTGTTACAGCGGCAACGCATATTATGGCGGCGGTTACGGTTATGATGGCGGTTGCTATGTTTTCGCAAACATTGAAGAATAATATTTTGTCTATGATAGTCGCAACTGTAATAGTATTATTTCCGTGTCTGTTATGTATGAATCTGACTGATATAAGGCTTTATACGAGTTTCCAAAACGGCAGTTGGTTGTGGCTTATCCTCACTTTAATAATAGTGTGCATATGTATAATGATACTTTGCTTTATTGCAACATTATGTAGCTTTTCAAAAGCGACCTATAAAGCTATTTGTAGATGTAATAATATAGCTTGAAATATCTCTTTATCTGCATATGATCGCCTATATATTATTTAAATCAAATAAATCAAATAACTGAAAAAGCAGAATAATAAATCCTTGATTTTTTAACAAATATCTGCTATACTGTTAATTATAGTATGGCAGATATTTACAATAAAAGAAATGTGAGGATATAACATGAAAAGAAAAGACCATACAGTTGCTGTGCATAAATCGTTTTTGATGTTTTTACTTTTGATTGTATTTTTCGCTTTTACAGCCTGTAACACGAAAGGCAATAATTCTGAAAGGCTCTCAAGCTCCACTATGCCTGATTTTCAGTATATGTTCAAGTATGACGGCGCAAGGATTCCTACGCAGAAATCCGACAGCGGATATTATAATATTGTAAACGACCATATTATTTTTACCGATGCAGAAACGCTTGATTCAACGCCTCTCTGCAACAAAACCGACTGCCTGCATACAGGCGATTTCCCCGACTGTAATGCAAAAATCAGCGATATGGAATCTTCTTTCGACAATTTTCAGATATACAGGGACAAAATGTATTATCTTGCAACTAAGTACAACGAAAATACCGATGAGGTTTCAACAATCCTGAAAAGCACCTCACTTGACGGTACGCAGTCAGATACGGCTATGGAGTTCAAGGACAAGTTTATCTGCGACTGGTTTATTTATGACGGATATTTTTACTATCAGACGTCGGCAAGCATAAGTGAAGAAAATTCCGAAACTCAGGCAGGCAATTACTACAGAGTCAGCCTTTCGGATAAGCGTGAGGAGGAATTTATAGATTTTTCAAAGCTTGACGGAATTTACGGCGCATCGGGCACGCTCCGCAATATCTATGACGGATATATGTATGTTACCATAAACGGATATGAAAACAAGGCTGATTACGAGAAAATAATTAAAGGTGAGAAAATTGACGGTGAGATTTCTACAGTCAGAAAAATCGGCAGATACAGCCTTTCTGATGGAAGTTATACAACTATTGACCCTTATAAAAACGACTATGAATTTGTCGGATTTTCCGACGAAAAATTAGTAGGTACAGACACAGTTAATGATAAGAAAAAAGTATGTATTTCTGAGCTTGACGGAACAAATCCGCAGACGGTAACAGAGATAAACAATACTTATCGGGTGTTTTGCGACGACAGCTATATTTACGTTTACAATCAGTCGGCGATTGATGAAAGTACTGACGATAAAATAATTTCGGTTTATGACAAAAACGGTGAGAAAAAATCAGATGTTACCGTTCCCTCTGAAGTTAGTGACGTTATGTATGCTATAACCTTCGGCGACGATTATATGTGGTTTCAGAAGTCAGAAAATAACGGCGCACAGGTTTTGTGCTGTATCAAGAAATCCGATTTGCTGAATAGCGGAAAAGAGCTTACATACAAAGAGGTTTACAGATATGAATAAAAAGCTTTGCCTTGCTTTGCTTGTGATTTTCATAACAGCAATAACGTCATTTTCGGGTTGCGCAAATAAAGAAATCAGCTTTTATATTGGAACATCGGAAACGGCAGAAAATAACACAAAACTTGAGCTTGACAAGACTGTTACAGTTGAGCAAAGCAAAGAGAAAATTGAAAATTCAAAGCTTGTTTTCAATAAGAATGAAGATAAGACCTTTGATAATATGTACCTTTGCTTTAAGGGCAGCAGCATAAAAAGCGTTGTTGCAAAAAGCGAAAACAAGACGATTTTATACGATAACTATGATAAGGTAACACGCCTTGTTGATACTTTTGATTTTTATTATCCTGTTGATAAATCAAAGCTTGACGACTCGTTCAAGCCCGAGATAAATTTTGAATTTAAGTGGGACGGCGGAGAATTTGACGAGATAAGAAACGTCTACTTTGACGGTATGACATACAACGAAATTACAAGAACAAGGAACGACCCGAGCAAGATAATTGCAGGCGCAGATGTTTATCTTTGGAACGAGGATAATTTAAAGGACTGCGACGAGTTTTATTATCTTGATGAAAAGAAGAAGATTAACGAGCCTGTCGTTGTGGTTGAAATTATGAAGGGAGCGGCAGACCCGAATTTTAAAAAGGAGCTTGCCGACAAACCCGATGACGCAATAATCCTCGGCGAATCGGTTGAAACAAATCAGAACGTAACGCAGGACAGCTTTATATATCGCTACGAAAAGCTGTTCTACAATTCACAGCAGTCGGCACTCAAAAGCAAAGACAGCTTTGACTATTCCGACTTAAATGGCGAAACAATTGACATTACCGTTAATTATAACGATAACTCAAAGGAAACGTATAAGCTGAATATTTCATTTGATAAAAACGGGAATATTGAAATTAGACTTGACACATAAAATATACTTTTATAGCAAATAGATACTATGAAACTATTAATTTACGAACTGAAAAAGGTACTCAACAAAAGAATATTTTTAGTTGTAGTCGCACTATGCCTTGTAATCAACGGTTTTCTGCTATATTCCTCGCAGAATACCGAGGAGAATAATCTAAGGCTTACTTACTCCGACGAGTACGGCGAAATGCTTGATGAATATTCCTCAATGCCGCTTGATAAGGCGAAAAAGCAGGTTGAAGATGAACTGCTTGCGTATGAAATTTCGGGCAGGCTCGAAAGTCTTGCACAGGCGGACAACGAGGAACTCATTGAAAGCTATACCTACGAGCTTGAGGAGTACAGAAAGAGCAATCCCGAAGCGTATAAAAAGGCTGTTGAAATGAGCGAAAGCGGGGAAGAGAGTTTCTGGAAAAACAGCTTTCTCTATGATATTTCACAGCAGATTGAGTACATAAATTCCTACCCTGATTTTATCAGCGAAATGTACGACAGGGCAAAGGCGCAGTCGGCGTCGTCAATCTTCGGTGATGAAAATTCATTTTCCTACAAAAATCTTTACAAGACCGCCGAAGATTATTCGGGACTGAAAGATACCAAATTAAGTCTTGTAAATTCCGACTCATTAACAGCAACGGTAAAATACGGCCTGACCGACTTTTTTGTAATTGCTGTTTTGCTTTTGATTTGCATTTATCTTTACGGCTACGAGCGTGACAAGGGACTTTATTCGCTTATCCGCTGTACAAAATTCGGCAGGCTTAAAACAATAATTTCAAAGCTTGCTGTGCTTTTTGTGCTGTCAGCTGTTGTATCGGTTCTGTTTATTTCGGCAGATTTTATTGTAAACACATTCCTGTACGGCAGTACGGATTTGAGCGTGAATGTTCAGTCAATTTCCGAATTTCGCAACTGCACGCTTTCGGTAACGGCTGGTCAGTTTTTACTGCTATTTGTGCTTGCAAAGATAATCGGAATTTTCGTTATTTCGTCCTTGCTTGCGCTTGTATTTATCTGTTTTTCAAGCTCTGCGGCAATGTATCTTACAGGACTTGGCGCAGTCGGTGCGGAATATCTGCTATACTCATTAATCGGACAGAATTCGTTTTTAAATCTTTTAAAGTACATCAATATTTTCTACATTCTCGACGGCGGCGAGTTTTTCGGAAGTTATTTGAATCTCAACATTTTTTCAAATGCCGTAACCTCCGTTCCGATTGTGCTTGCCGTTTTCGGTGCTGTATTTGTTTTGTGTACGGTGTTTTCCTGCATAGTATTCTGCAAGCGAAATCAGCAGAAAAAAGCGAACGTCTTTTCAAAGCCGTTTGAAAAAATCAAGTCGAGATTTTTTAGAATAACATCAGCGAGGCGATGGTGAGCGAAGCGTTCGGCACACCCGACTTCTATCCCAAC
>CAMKNF010000090.1 GCA_946414115.1 uncultured Ruminococcus sp.
ATACTTGATGGTGACTGGAGTTCAGACGTGTGCTCTTCCGATCTCAAAACCTTTGTTTCAATTGCCGCAGGAATTTCAATCGGCTATGTTCAGTCTGCACTTGGCTGTAAATGCCCCGTTGTGCGTGTAATGCCAAACACTCCCTTGTTGCTTAAGAAGGGTGCGTCTGCACTCTGTCCGTCAGATAACATCAGTGACGAGGACAAGCAGGTTGTATATAATATGTTTGCAGGGAGCGGCGTGTGTGAATACATATCTGAAGAGCATATGAACGAGATTATCGCCGTAAACGGAAGCAGTCCTGCCTACATCTACCTTTTCGCAAAGGCAATGGCTGATTATGCGCAAAAGCAGGGAATAGACTACGATAAGGCTATGAATCTTGTATGCGCAACGCTTGAAGGCTCGGCGGCAATGCTGCGTGAAAGCGGCGACAGCGCCGATGTTCTAATTCAGAAAGTAAGCTCAAAGGGCGGCACAACAATAGCTGCACTCGATAAGCTAAAAGAGCACGGCTTTTACGAGGCAGTTCAGGATGCAATGGACGCCTGCACAAAGCGTGCCGAGGAGCTTGGTAAGTAATATTCATATTATAAATACATTTCGCATAAAGTTTTAACGGGACAACCCGAGCTTATTGCTCGAAAAATTCCGATAAAACGAAAGGAATGTATTTATGAAAAGCTTAGTTTTTTCGTTTAAGAAGACAGAATTAGGCAGAAGAGGAATACGCAGAATAACTCTTTCCGATTTGCAGTATTTTTTCAGACGGTACGGCTTGCGTGTGATGTTCACCGCAGTCTTGCTTGTCGGACTTGTCGCAGGCTCAATATGCGCACAAAATTCAGGCGAAAGCCTGCTTAATTCTCTCGATTTTTTATTTACAACAAACCTTGACGCAAGACTTGCACAGAATGCAGCAGGTACTTTCTGTGCTTGCTTTGCGTCAGATTTTATATTTTTATTTTCAATATTTTTGCTCGGACTTACCCCATGGGGAGTGTTCGTAATGCCTTTCGTTGTCCTTTTTAAGGGCTTTGGAACAGGACTGACAGCAGGTTATCTTTTTGCTATACAAAAGCTCGGCGGAGTCGGCTTTTATCTGCTTGTGCTGTTGCCGGGTACATTTTTGTTCTGTATTGCGCTTGTAATATTCTCGTCAAATTCCTTTATGTTTTCAAAGGATATGTTTGCCTACACATTCGCAAAATATCCGCCCAAGCAGTCAATGCGTTCCGGAGCAACCACGCTTTGCTCTCATCTTATGGCTTCTCTCATAATGACGTTCTGTGCATCCCTTATCGATACGGCACTCTGGACGTTGTTTGCAGGAGCGTTTAATTTTTGATTTTTTTCAAAAGTCGGAGGTTTATAATGTCAACTGAAAAAAGCTCTGTTGCTTTGACATCTTTTATTTCAAGCTTATTTCATAATTTCCCGAAGCTTTTGCTGACAAATTTGCTTTTTGCAGTACCGTCAGCCGTATTTTTCGGCATATTTTGGTTAATAAATACGATTACGGGATTAAACTCAAACTTCATACTTTTTTTAACGGCAATACCGCTTTTCCCATTCTATGCAGGTGTTGTTCAGGTCACCTCACATATGGTAAGGGGAGAGGAAAACGTTGACGTTGTACATAACTTCATTTCAGGCGTAAAGGATAACTTCCTGCGATTTCTTGTTCACGGTGCTGTGTTCTATGTTGCAATGTTTTTCAGCTACTATTCAATAACAATGTACACTTCATTTGGCAAGGTCAACGGAGTATTTTACATCTTCCTTGCAATCAGCATAATAGTAAGCATATTTTTCCTTTTTGCTTTCTATTACATTCCGCCTATGACGGTAACGTTTGACATTTCAATGAAAAATATCTACAAAAACAGCGCATTAATGACCTTTGGCGAGTTCAAGCACAATCTGATTGCAACTCTCGGTTTGTTCGTACTTACCTTACTTTGCGCAACGATTCTTATGTGCTGTTACGTGCCGATTGCAGTAATAATAGCTACAGCAGTGCTTGCACTTTTCTTTATTCCTTCAATTATGTCGTTTATAATCAATTCTGCGATATATAAACCAATGTACAATATGATTGTCGGCAACGATAAAAAGAGCAAAGAAATTGACAAGAAGATTGAGAACAGAAAGAACGGAATTTTTGACGATACAGAGGCAACACCGAAGAAAAACATAGCCGAAGGATTTTCAGATATAGAAGTTGACGAAAACGCCGATGGTGACGAATATATCTACTATAACGGAAAAATGGTAAAGCGAAGCGTGCTTTTAAAGCTAAAAAATGACGAAAACACGAAAGGAGTTCAGGAATAATGGCAGGACGACACAGCGCAAAAACCTCCAAAAAACCGATTGTAATAATCTGCATTGTCGCAGCAGTAATAATCATAGGCGTAATATGTGCAGTGATATTCTTTAATTCAGGCTCAAAGCCCGCAAATACAACTTCAACAACCACACAGCAGACAACTTCAACTGTTCAGTCAACCTCGGCTGAATCTGCCGAAACAACACTTCAGCCCACAGAATCTGAACAGCCGACAACGCAAGCCGAAACCTTTGCAGGCGAAACCTCGGAGGCTTCAAAGGTCGTAGTTCCCACACAGGGTGGTCAGGAAGTAAGCTATTTCAACGCAACCTACGTGCCATACAAGGCTGTTGATTCCTCAACAAACGAAGAGTGTACTCTGCGTGAGGTGTTCGGTTCTGCATTTTCACAGGGCGTAATCACCTTCAACAGCGACGGAACATTCACCGACTCTGTAACTTCATCTTCTGCTAATTCGGGCGCATATGCCGTAGAGGGTGACAAGATTGTCGCAACCTATTCAAATGACAAGAATATGTCCGTTAAGGTTGCTTCGTGGGAGGGTGACACTCCTTCGGAGCTTATCATAAATTACGGCGGCTATGATGTTTACTTCAATATGTAATTTGTAAAACGTCGCTTTCCGTAGGGACACAAATACAATTGCATTTATAGCAAATGGTAGTTTATGGTGACTACCTTTCCGTAGGGACACGGCGTGCCGTGTCCGCAGTCAATATCAAACGTAATATTATTGTATATCGGTGACAATATGGCAAAAAAGAAAACAAAAAAATCCCCTGCAAAATCAAAAAAAACCCGCAAAAAACAATCAAAAAAACTCCCGATAATTATCAGCTGTATCATTGTTGCAATAATTATAGCGGCGTCAGCAATATTAATAGTCAGCTGTTCTTCACAGCAAAACCGCCAAAGCGAGCTTTGTTCTTATCAGTGGATTCCCTCAACAGCAAAGAACGCAAGCGGCGACGAGGTGGAAATGTCGGAAATCTACAACACCAACTACACCTCATACCAAGGCTCGCTCACCTTTAACGAGGACGGCAGATTCTCACTCTGGCTCTCACCGGGAACAGCCGACGACGGAACGCATACCGGAAGCTTCAATGTAAACTCCGATGATGAAATAGAAGCGTATTTTGACGACGGCACGAACACTAAATTCAAAATTGAGCGCAAAAACGGCACTGCAAACGGAATAATAATCAACTATAACGACTACGATATATACTTTTCACACGAATAAGGGGCATAAAAAGTGATACAAAACACAGAAAACAAAATCGGCAGAATATATCTTTTTGACAACATTAAATTTCTTGCAATTCTGCTTGTAGTAATCGGTCACGCAATTAATTTCCTGACTGAAACAGACGGAAATATGCTTGAAAAGAGCCTGTTCCTGACAATCTATTCAATCCATATGCCGCTTTTCATTTTCATAAGCGGACTTTTTCTCAAACCGATGGACAAGTCAACAAAATTCCCGAAGCAAAAGGTAATTTCATATATCCTAATCGGAATAGTACTGCGAATAGTGATGTCAGTTCTACGCCTGTTACTCGGCAAAAATATGAATTATTCACTGCTTGATATGTACGATTCATTCACGTGGTTTATGTGGGCAATGGCAGTGTTCATCACGTTGATGTGGATTTTCAGGGAGTACAACACCAAAATCATACTCCTTGTGTCACTTCTTATCGGCTGTATGGCAGGCTACGATAAATTCCTCGGCGATAAACTTGCCCTGATGCGAATAGTAGTATTCCTCCCGTTCTTTGTAGCAGGCTATATGTTAAAGCCCGAAAGCCTTGCCGCTTTTTTGTCAAACAAGTGGGTAAAAGTCGTATCAATATTTGTAGCAGTCGGATTTTTAGTACTTTTCTTCATAAACACCGATATATATCAGTACTTAAGACCGATTTTCACAGGCAGAAATTCATTTGAGGTACTCGGCAGATTCAGCAAATTCGGTTTTGCAGTAAGATTACTCTGCTATGCAATTTCAACATTGTTCGGCTTGTCGGTAATGAGCCTTGTGCCTAATATAAATATCGGCATTATTTCGAAAACAGGCTCAAAAACCCTGCAAATCTACTTCTGGCATCAGGTATTTTTGCTTCTGCTCTCACATTTCGGAGTATACGGACTCATCTCATCAGTCACAGGCGATACAATCGCAACGGGAGTATATATACTGATAGCCGTAGCAGTCACCTTTGTGTGTTCATTGTCGGTATTCTCATTCCCGACAAAACAGCTACTTTCATTCGGCAAAAACAAATAGTAGGGAACGACCTCCGTGTCGTTCCTTTTTTTCAAACATTTCCATAATATTGTAGCGAGCGACGCCCTCGTCGCTCAAATTTTTTACAACAATGTTTGATTGTTATTCGTGAGCGACGAGGGCGCCGCTCGCTACAGCTGATATTGCACTGTAGGGGCAGCCCTGTGTGGCTGCCCGATAGATAACAACAAATGTTTCCTTAACAGCCGTAGGGACACGGCGTCCCGTGTCCGTAGTGATTACCAAACTCAACCGCATTTATCAACATTATCGTTACAAACCAACCTTTCCGTAGGGGACGGCATCCCTGACGTCCCAAAAAACCACCAACATATCAATACAAATTCTTCATAAAACACAATGAAACACTAAAATACTGCATAAAACTATATTTAAACACTTGTATAAAATGCTGAAATTTAAAAATAATGCACAAATATTATAAAAACTAATAAAAATATAAATTAATTATGCTAAAATAATGCTGTAGGAAACACCAAATTAACGACATATTTCAACAAATAATTACCATAAATACAAAATATTTTTAAAAAATGACAACTATAATTCATATTTAACACAATAATTCATTAAATATTACAAATGGAATAAAATGTATTTTAAACTATTGAAATAAATTCATTAAAATGTTATAATGTCATAAATAAATGTGGGGAACTATACCCTTTTTCAGCCGAAGTCAACCGATTTCACTGTAGGTCAGACAGTAAAAGCTGATAATCAATATGATTTTAAAAGTCTATAGCTCTCTGCATTACCAAAATATAAAGGTTATGGAGGTAATAAAAAATGAAAACAAAAATTTCTCGTATCGGCAAAAAGTCATTGTCTGTTATCATTGCTTTAATGATGATAGTTTCCACAATGTTCGTCGGTATGGTTACAACAAATGCTGCTACAGCAGAGAGCGACTCTGTTGGTGCAAGCACAAGTGATTGGTATATTCATTATAAAGCTGGAAGTGATGATTTAGGTTCATTTGCTCATACTAAGTTAGATTCGTCCTATCAATTCACTTATACTCATAAAAATAACGGCTGGTTTTATTTTAATATCAATCAGGATGATTCTAACGCAAAAGTGAATACTTGGTTTAAAAAAGACACTGTTGCTTCAAGTCTTACAATAGATAATTCTGTGACTACTTATAATCCTGCTTATGAGAGTAAGGAAAATGGCGGAACTTATTTTATAGGAATCAATCTTCCTGATAACCCTCAGCAAGATATTACAATTACCTTTGATCCTGTTGAAAAAAAAGTTACTGTTTCAAAAGCCGGCTCAACCACAAAATCATTTGCTGTTAAATTCGGATACGGTGGCACAGGTAAAGGTACTGTAACTGCTGTAAAAACAGATGACTCAACACCACTTAATACAGGTGATACCGTTGAAAGCGGTACAAGCGTTACATTTACAGCAACAGCCGGTACAAACAGCACATTTGACGGTTGGTATAGTGATCCTTCTTGCACAACAGAAATTTTCGGTGCAGATCAATCAAGTACAACATATACAAAAACTGTAACTGCTCCAACAAATGTATATGCAAAGTTCACATCAACCGCAACCCCGACAGCCAAATACTACATTGGTGGTCGTTTCAGAGTAAGAGTAAAGGATTCTTCAGGTAGTATTCATACAACAATTGAAGATGGTACTTATAACGGTGATTGGAATCCTGGATGTACAGCATCTTATTTTAAGATGATAGAGAATCCCAACATATCCGGTGAATATATTCTTGAAACAAATATGACTACTTCAGAATTATCTCAGAATATAGGCAAAAATAGTTATAATCCTTATTTTATAATCCATACTGGTTCTGGTTTAAGTAATTTTTATGGTAGAACTCTAAATACTACTACTACGTTGCACGAATGTCAAAAATACACAAGTGATAATAAAGTAACGTTGGATAATTGCAGTAATTCTAGCGATGCCGCCGAAAAGCAGTTTTTAAAATTTACTGATACTGATGGCACTTATGCCTCAAAAGGCAATGTAACACTTCACTTTAATCCTACAACAAGAGAATTCTACTACACAACCGACGGCACATCAACACCCGGCGACTTCAAAATAGTTGACAAAACTGCTGCCAACGGTTCGCTTTCGTTCACCACTGAGGGTAAAGATAGCGGCACAGCAAGTGCAGAAGATGTAGTAACGGTTACCGCAACACCCGACAAGTATTTTGAATGTACAACAATAGTTGTAACTTATAAAGACAGCAAAAAAGTTTCGCATAATATTGATGCAACTAAGACAGCGGCAAATACATTCACATTCGCTGTTCCCTCAGGTCTTACAACAGCTGATATTAAGGATAAGGAAATTACTGTAAAGGGTACATTTACTCTTACTTCATCAGGTAAGTTAGATTATGTCAAAGATCAGGGCAACGGCTTGTACATTGATGTTGCTCCCACACAGAAAGACACTACTGCAACTCTTATTAAGTGGAACAACTATAAGGGCCAAGATCAGGGTACAAACAACCCCTACACATTCTACGTTCCGAAGAATGTTAATCTTGCAAATGCTGTAATCTATAACACTACTGGTAGTCAGATTACACTTGGCGAAAAAACAATCAATAATAATGAAAAAGCAGAAGGCGTCAACCTAACAGTTGGAAATAACACAATCACCGGTGGTTCTGTAAACAATGTTAAAGTTATGCAAGGTTCAACCGATGCAATGTTCCTTCACACTACTAACAAGGATGGCACTGATTTTGACCTTCCGACAAAAAGAAATTGGATGACTGATAATGGTGTTACTGATAAAGATGCAGCTGATTATAAAGCTACAATAAAATCTTCCGGCGGTAGTTGCACTACAATGGATAATACTTCAAACACTGCAAACTTCTCCTCAGCTATGGGACTTGATACCGTAAAGGGTAGAGGTAACTCCTCTTGGAAAGCAAGTGCAACAATGTTTGGTAAATACGCATTCAATATGAAGCTTAAATCAAAAACAAATCTTTTAGGTATGGACAGCACTGAATCAGAGGGCGCAAAGAGCTGGTGCTTGCTTGCAAACAATGCCGATGAATCAATGCTCCGTAACGCACTTACATATCAGCTCGCTTCTGAAATCGGACTTCTTTATTCTCCCGAATTTAGATTTGTTGACATCTACGACAACGGCGAATATATGGGTTCATACCTCGTTACCGAAAAGGTAGACGTAGGTTCAAGCAAACTCGTTAAGGGTAAAAGCTTTGAGGATATTAATGAAACAGCAGCAGGTACTGTTGTAGAAGATACCGTAACTGATCAGAAGTATTCATACGGTGACGAAACTCATGAAATGAGATCGGAAGAGCACACGTCTGAACTCCAGTCACCATCAAGTATC
>CAMKNF010000091.1 GCA_946414115.1 uncultured Ruminococcus sp.
GTTTTCGGCGTTTAAAACGGCGTCCAACATATCCTTAGCCATAATTCATCTCCTTGCTGTGTCAAAAAGAAGTTTTGTTTCTATAAATATAAAAATATTTATAAATTACAATATAACATATTTTTCGTAAAAAATCAATCATTATTTGGAATATAATGTGTGTATTTTAGGCAAATTATATGTTTTGTCGGTTTTTAGCTAACAATTTAAAATATTGAAGTGAAAAGTCACTGTTTATTTCTATTTTCGGCAAAAATAGTATAAGCAAAACTATTGAAATGAACAAAACATTTTGTTATTCTAATATTACCAATAAATATTAATTTAAAAGGCAGACGATAATAATGGCAGAATTCAAGACAAATGTAATGAGAATACTCGACAGAGAGGGTGTTGAATACACCGCACACGTATATCCGCACGGCAAGGAAGCAGTTGACGGGGTGAGCGTTGCAAAGCTCCTTGGGCAAAATCCCGAATATGTTTTCAAAACCCTTGTTACAAAGGGAAGTAAGGATTACTTTGTTTTCGTAGTTCCCGTGGCAGACGAGCTTGACTTAAAGAAGTGCGCCAAGAGCGTAGGTGAAAAGTCGGTTGAGATGATTCACGTAAAGGATATTACCAAGGTGACAGGTTACGTAAGGGGAGGCTGTTCTCCGCTTGGAATGAAAAAGCAGTACAAAACGACGTTTCACATTACTGCGCAGGATATTCCGCAGATTATCGTCAGCGCAGGAAAAATCGGCTATCAGATTGACTTAAAGCCTGTTGACCTTATCCGCCTTACAAACGGACAGTGTGCCGACATTGTGAAAGGGCAGTGATTATTTTACTATCGTAGGGACACGGCGTGCCGTGTCCGCACATAAATTGCGTTGCAATTTATGAAACGGGACGTCAGGGATGCCGTCCCCTACGGAAATATTTACAAGCTACTACCATAAAATCAAAAAGCGAACGGTTTTGTGCCGCTCGCTTTTTATGTTAATTATACAAATTTTACTGCTGTACCGTATGCAAGCACCTCGGCAGCCTGCTGGAGCACTGAAGCGGAGGTGTATCTTACTCCGACAATTGCGTCAGCTCCCATTGCGGCAGCCTGGTCAATCATACGCTGTGTTGCAATAGCTCTTGACTTTGCCATCATCTCGGTGTAAGACTTAAGCTCGCCGCCTACCATTGTTTTAAAGCCCTGTCCCATATCGCTGAACATATGCTTTGACTGGATAGTATTGCCCGTAACAAGTCCGAGCGTTGCACAGTTTTTGCCTGAAACGGTTTCTGTAGTAACTAAAATCATTTGTGCCACTCCTCATAAAATTTATGTAACTATTTTACAATATATTGCTTTATTCGTCAATAGATTCAAGCTCGCTTTCTTCAACCTTGCGAAGCTCTTTTTTATTGAAAGCGTCATAAATTACGGGGATTATGTAGAGCGTCATAAACGTTGCGTAAATCAGTCCGCCTATGCAGACGATTGCAAGCGGCTGCATCATCTCCGCACCTGTTCCGATTCCGAGAGCCATTACGGAAAGTCCGAGAATTGTGGTGAGCGCAGTTATAAGAATTGGTCGCATTCTCGTTTTTCCAGCCTCAACAATTGCCTCAACACGCTCTTTTCCGTCACGGCGAAGTCTGTTGATGTAGTCAACAAGCACAATGCCGTTGTTTACGATGATACCGCAAAGCATTATGAAGCCGATAAGCGAAACAACGCTTACGTCAAAGCCTGTGATAAGCAGACCAAGGAAACCGCCTGTGAATGCAAGGGGGATTGTAAACATAATGATAAACGGTGATTTAAGGCTCTGGAACTGGGCAACCATAATCAGATAGATTAAAACTACGCCGAGCAACAGCATAAGAACGAGCTGTGACATTGCGTCCATTGTCGCCTTGTTACTGCCTGCAAATTCAATTGAACAGCCCTCGGGGAATTTATAATCGTCAAACAGCTTTTCGGCTTTGTTTGATACATCTGTAAGGGTATAGCCGTCCTTCAGCGTACCTGTAATTGAAAGATAACGCTTTTGGTCCTGACGGGTAATTACATCTAATGTTTCCGACTTTGAAATATCGGCAATTGAAGATAGTGAGGTTGTCTTTTCGTTTTCCTCGCTGTTTTTGTAGGTTATGTCAATACTGCCGATTGCATCGGGAGAAACCTTTTTGCTTTCGTCCTTGACGATTACAACGTCAAGGTCGCTGCCGTTGCCGTTTGTAAGAGCTGTTGATGTTTTTTCGCTTGCAACCGCAGATGCAACCTGCTGATACACCTGCGCAACGGTAAGTCCCTTTTCAGCGGCTTTTGCCTTGTTTACGCTGACCTTAATTTCGGGAGAGGTTGCGCCTACACCGCTGTCAGTTTCATCAATTCCCTCAACGGTTCCAAGCTGTTTAGCCATATCCTCGGCTGTTTTCTTGAGCGTTTCAATATCGTCGCCGTAGAGCGTGATTTCTATTCCGCCGTTACCTAAAAGCGTTGACATTGAGCTTGTCGAAGAGCCGCCGCTGACGCTGATTTCACCCTTAACCTTTTCAAGGTCTGTGCTTAACCTGTTGCAGATTTCTTCGCTCTTTTTTGTGTATTCGTCCTTTAGTACGCCGTAAGCGGTCACACTGCCTGTATCCGATGACGAGCCGCCCGAAAGTCCCATAAGACTTGTGCTGCTGCCCGTTATTACACCGACGGTTTCAAACTCGTCATATCCGTTCAGCACCTTGTTAATCTGCTCGGCAGTATCAATTGTTTCTTCAAGTGTTGCGTTATCGTCAAGCTTTGCCGAAACCTGAACCTCGGTACTGCTCATATTCGGCATAAAGCTGAAGCCCTTTGCAAGCGCACCGAATATACTTGCACCAAGTATGGCAACTACAACGAGAATTGAACATACCTTGTGGCACAGTACAAAACGCAGAGATTTTTCATAGCCCTTGATAATTCTGCTGTTCTCGGGATTTTTCTGCGGCTTGATTTTGTGCAGCATACGCTGTCCCATTGCAGGAACGAGCGTGAGTGCGACAATAAGGCTTGCAAGCAGTGAGTATGCAATTGTGAGTGCCATATCGACAAACAGCTGTCTTGTGATTCCCTCAACAAAAACAATCGGGAGGAACACACATATTGTTGTAAGCGTTGATGAAGCGATTGCACCTGCAACCTGCTTTGCGCCGTTAAGCGACGCCTGAATTGCAGAATAGCCCAGACCTCTTAAACGGTAGATATTTTCAATTACTACTACCGAGTTGTCAACCAGCATTCCGACGCCGATTGCAAGTCCCGAAAGTGAAATCATATTCAGTGTTACTCCGCTGAAATACATAAGTACAATAGCAAATACAACGCTTATCGGAATTGAGCAAGCAACTATTACAGTCGGTTTTATATCACGCAGGAATAAAAACAGAATTATTATTGCCAGAAGTGCACCCAAAAGCAGGTTCTGGAGTACACTGTTAATTACAATTGCAATGTAGTCGCCCTGACTGTAGAGGTTAGTGAAGTTAAGTCCTTCATTTTCCTCACTCAACTCCTTGAGAGTGGTGTTTATGTTGTCGCATACGGCTGAGGTTGCAATGTCACTTTGCTTTGAAAAGCTGAGCACAATGCCCGGGTTGCCGTTGATTTTAGCGTAAATTTCATCGGAATTATCTTTGAGAAATATGTCAGCCACATCGTCAAGAGTGACAATGCCGATACCGTCAATCTTTGTGTCAAAAAGCACAAGGCTTTTGAGTTCCTTCTCATTATCGACCTTGTCGCCGACTCGCACCATATATTTGTTGTTTTCGTCGTCGGTAACGTAGCCTGCCGGCATTGAAAAGTTCTGTGCTGTGAGAATATTTGAAACGTTTTCAAGCGTGACGGTGTTGTTCATATCCGCCTTGTCTTTTGCCTTGTCCTTTTGCTCCTTTAAGGTATCTATTGAACCCTGAACTTCTTTTTTGGCGGAGTCAAGCTGTGTTACAGCACTCTGAACTTCACCCTGCTTTGCTGTCAGCGTTGCAAGTGCAGACGACATTTTAAAGTCTGCGCTTGACTGTTGCTTTGAAATTGTGGCGAGTGCGCTGTCTACGGAAACCGACTTGTCGTCAAGTCCGCTGATTGCGCTGTCAAGTTGTGCAATACCGTTGTTGATTACGGCTATTTTATCGGTAAGCTCTTTGAGAGTGGAATCAAGCTTTGACGTATCTGTTCCAAGCTCTGCAAGCGTTTCGTTAATCTGCCCGAGTGAGCTGTCTACCTTTGAAAGAGCGGCGTTTGCAGACTCAATTGCAAGAGCAAGTCCTTCTTTTTTTATATTAAACGGCTTTAGCTGTTCGTCAATCTCTTCAAGTTGTTTTTCAAGCTGTTTGTACTCCTCACTGTCCTTGTCAAGAGCAGCCATCTGTTTGATTATTGCAACGTAATTGTCGCTTATTTGATTAAGAGTATTGAGTGTATCGGTAAGCTCCTTCTTTTGAGCGAGCAGCTCCTCGTAGGAAGTCTTTATTGACAAAAGAGCCTGATAAGCCGTTTCAAGCGTTTGCTTTGTCTGTGTAAGCGAAGCTTTCTGGTCGAGCAGCTGCATTTTTGCAGATAAAAGCCGGGTTTTTCCGCTTTCAGCGTTCTTTTGTGCATCCTGTAGCTGTGATGCTGCGGATTCCTGCTGTGCGTTAATCTGCTCAATAGAGGAACTTATTGTCTGACTTCCGCTTTCAGCCTTGCTGATGTTGTCGTCAATTTCCTTTTTTGCGCTGTTCAGCTTATCCTCTGCATCTGAAAATTGGTCGTCAAGCGCCGCTGAAATTTTCTTGTTGAGCGCATCTATTTTTTTCTGTGAGATTACGACGTTTTCTTTTTCGACAACAATACCCTTGTCCGAAACCGAGGCAACGCCGTCAATTCCCTCAAGCTTGTTTAATAGCTCGTCGCTAACGTAATCGGACAGCTCATTTCTGTCTTTGCCCTCGTATTCAACAGCCGTCATTGCGACAGGCAGAATACTGGGGTTTGCCTTGATAAGGTACGGCGTACCTACTCCGTCAGGCCAGTTGTCCGAGATTGTGTCAAGGCTTGAACGTAAATCAACTGTTGCAGTGTCCATATTCGTGCCGTCCTCAAACTCGATAATAAGCACCGAGTAGTTTTCGGCGGAATTAGAGGTAATATCCTTTACGCCGTCAATAGTAGAAATTGACTGTTCAAGCGGTTTTGTTACGGTCGCTTCAACAGTTTCGGGCGTTTGTCCGCCGTAGGTTGTCATAATCATCGCATAGGGAAAGTCCATATTCGGCAGTAGGTCGGGCGTCATTTTAAGAAAAGACACAACGCCGAGCACGATGATAATTACAACGCAGACAAAAACTGTCATAGGTTTTTTTACACTGAATTTTGATAGCATTTGCTTGTTACCCCTGAAACATTAATTGTTAATAGCAACTGCGCCGCTCTTGATTATTTCAATCTTGCGCAGATAATCTTTCTTTACTTTATCGCTGTCCATTCCCACAACAAAAACATCAAAAATTGCGTTTTTGAGTACCTGCGTAAGAATCTGCGAAAGGCACTTGACGTCCTCGTCGCTTTTATATTTCAGACAATCCCTGTTAAACTGGTTTGAAAATTCACGGAATGGAGCTAATCCCTCAAATCTGTTGAGCATATATTCGGAAATCAAATCATCGTTTGCTCGAAGATTTTTCATAAGATTTTTCAGAATCATCTTCTGTTTTTTGTCCTTGCCAAAGTCGGTGATTATATCAAACAGCTTTTCGTATGTATAGAAAATATCGCCGTTTGAGTATTGCAGTGCCTTGCGACCGCCCTCAACGGAAAGATCGGCAAAGGTCTTTACAAGCACCTCAACAAGGTCAACTTTGTCGTCAAAATACTGGTAAAAGCTTCCTCTTGAAATATTCGCCGCTTTGATTATGCGGTTTATGCTGACTTTTTCCGTAGCCGAGCTTGCAAATTCCTGCATAACAGCATTAATAATTCTCTGCCTTTTTTCTTCGGGAAGGTTGTAAAATGTCTTTTTTATCACGATAAGACGCCTCCTTATAATTGCGACAACCTATCATATGAACACTTGTCATAATTATAATTTCATAAAAACCCATTGTCAACATTTTCCTGATTTTGTATTGTGAAAGTTTTATTAATTTTTGGTGAGAAATTTGTGTAAAAGAACAAAAGCAGGACGGATTAACCGTCCTGCAAGGAATTTATACTAACTCATTATGCCCCGTATTACTGCGTGAAACCGCTTCCGTCAGCGCAACAAAAAGTATGAACAGCGGTGTTGTAATCGGCTGGGCGATGTTTACGACAGCCTGCACCGAATAGCAGATAACTGCCGATACACATACAATTGAAAGCGGATTTGAAAACGACTTTTTGATTGCTCCTGCAATTGTTCCGCCGACAACCGACAGATAGGCGATAAGACCAAAGGCGCCGATAGTGATAAGGTAGTTGAGATACTCGTTGTGAGCTGCGTTTGTTGAAGAGTCGCCGTACTTCATAAGCTCGGTGAAATAGGGAGAAAAAGCATAGTGGAATGTGTCGGGACCCGTACCGAAAAGCTTTTGAAAAAACGAAGCGTCACCGAAAATATCAAATGACTTTATCCACATAAAGCCTCGGTGAGTACCCCAGCTTTCGTCAAATCGCAATATGGATAAAAAGCCGTCAAGTTTTGTTGTGGTATCAACAACGCTGAAGTAAAATACAGCAGACATAATTGCAATAACTGCGGCTGCAAAAAGTGAGCCGAGCACAATCGGAACTGCTTTTGAAAGCGTAAGATTCGGCTTTTTTTTATCAATTATGTAAAGCGCACCCGTAATTACAGCGGCAATACCAATTAGTATAAAGCCTGTGTTTGACTCGACAAAGAGCTTTTGAAACTCATCGATTTCTTTTGTCCTGCACCCGAACGACTGTGAAAGAAAAACGGTAAAAAGGCGTAGTATCTTTGCCGACGCAAGCATAACGGTAAGGCAGAGAAAATATCTTTTCAGCCTTGAAATTTTACGTGAATACCAAATCAGCATAACAACTATGAACACACCGAGTCCGAGAATGCCCGAGTCGCTGTCTGCCGTCATCAAAGCCATAAAGCCGAGTGCCGAGGACACAAGATAAATTATCCTGAACATTGTCTTTTTCGTGTGAACCGACATCGTGATTACGACGGGAAGCATAACGCAGATAAAGCTTGACATAAGATTTTTGTTGCCGATTGTCGAGGTAAAATCCTCAATTGTTTTTGCATCAAGTCGGGTGTACATACCAAGCGGGTCAATATAGCAGAAGTTGAGCACCGAAAGAAGATAAACAACAGCCGAGCCTGCCGCAAGAGCAACAAAAACGTATTCCATATAGTAGTAACAGCGGGTAATGACAAAGTATATTCCCACATAAAATGCAATCAGAATAAGACCGTTGTTCCTGCCGGTCGGTGAACCGAAAAGAGCGTCGGTTGTATGCTTTGAAAAGACAGTTGAAATTACGCACACTGCAAGAAATGCAAGCATTGCCCAGTCGGTAAATGTAAATTTTGTGATATTGGCTTTACTGACTGTCATTTCTGGTGTGCTGTATTTTTTAATGTCGCAGTACGCAAAATAAATCAGTACAGCCTCGGCAATTATCACAACTCCCGATAATGCCAAAAAGAAGTAGTATTTGTCATGGCGGATGTTAAAAAATGCGTCAGACGCAAACAGCGGAAAAACAGTGAACATCAGCACAAGGAAGTAGTTTAGCACTGCGTGCCTTGTTGAATATTTTTCCTGAAGTCTTGGACTTTCGGTTGTGTTTTTTGTATTGCTCATTTTGGTTGCCTTTCAATTAATAATATTGCTATAATTAATAAAGTTATCACTTTATTAAAATTCATAGATTAACACGAAAAACAATAATTTAATGCGGAATGTGGAATTAGGAATGCGGAATTAATGGTCGCTACGCTCCGGATTTGTAATAGTGCGTGTTGTTT
>CAMKNF010000092.1 GCA_946414115.1 uncultured Ruminococcus sp.
ATAACCTTGAAACAGGTCATATTGAGGCTGTGCATCCAAAGGCAAAGTTTTACAATTGTTGTCTGATAAGCTCAAGTTTCATTGCGTTCTCCTTATAAATCCGAGAAAATCTGATACAGGTATTTCAGTGTTTCCTCGTTGTCGAAAAATTCATTTCTGTGGTTTGTTCCGCTGAAAGTAAGTCTGCCGTCTTTAAAAGCAAACAGCGTGTTCATCGGCAGATTTTTCCACCCCTCGTCCGAAAGCGGAAGCGTTGAAAAAATAACTCCGTTGTCGCTTTCGAGGTAATGCAAGGAGTTGGCGTAATTTGTGTGAGCGTACATATATTCACCGTCAAAAATAAGCAGATTAAGCTTGTTTTCTTTCGACATATTCGTTACAATGCCGTCAAGCAGAGAAAACCTTTCGCTTGCGTTAAGGGGTTTTTTCGTTGCTTTCTGCGCATTATTAATCTGTTCAATGATGTACAGAAGTATTCGTTCGCTGTCGGTATCGCCTGTTTGCTTTTTAAGAAATTTACAAAGCGGAGAATAGTCAAAAATTGTGCCGTTGTGAATAAGCGTCCAGCGCCTTGAAGAATTGTCAGTCTTTGAATAAGGATGGCAGTTTTTGTATTCGATATTACCGATTGTTGCGTAGCGGATATGAGCAAGCGCAGTCCTTGTGACAATCGGCTGTGAAAGGCGTTCCTTGAGGTAGCGGCTTTTTGTCGCCTGAACAGGTTCCTTTTCAATGTTAATATTATTTCCGTCAGCTAAAGCAAGTCCCCAGCCGTGAGGGTGGTTGTTGCTGTGGCTGTAAAAGGTTTTCAGATAATCGTTTATGCAGGCTTCTTTTTCAAAACTGACTCCTAATATTTCGCACATTTTAATCACTCCTCGTCTGCATATTTCAGTGAAAGCCGAATACCGTTTTCTACATAATTTTTGCTGTAATTTTTTCGGATTATTTCAACATAGCGTTTATTTTTATCAGTAATTTTATTCATCTGATAATCAATAATATTCAGTGCCTTATCCTGATTGTGCTTTTCAAAAAACTTATTCATATCGCAAAGCACATTATATGCGGCTGATTTTACGGAGAATTTTTCACCGCCAAAGTCGATAAACGTTTTTTCATCGTCATATTTAGCCGCCTGCTTTACATTTTTGATTGCGCAAATCTGCTCGCTTTCAGGGAAAGTTTTATCTTCAAGTGAAGTCAGATAGAGTATCAGCATATGCAGAAAGTCCATATCCTCCTTGAAGATTCCGACAGGGGAAAGGGGATTTAAGTCGAGCATACGCAGTTCAATGTGATTTACGCCCGTTTTTTCAAGATTTTCAATTGAATTTGCACCGAGAGGCTTAAGTCTTATCGGGTAGTAAAGCTCGGACGCAGATTTCAGCAAGCCGTCAGCTATGTACTGCTGAATACCGCCAACGTAGCTTTCAAGGCTGTCGTAATTCAGAATGGGCGTAAACTCATTCCAGTAGCCTATTTCGCTGCATCTTACAGATGAAAACGGCGTTACAACGTCCTTGCCGATTGCACTGTCGTCAAAATACGAGCCGTCCATTATCGGACTTGCGGCGGTAAGATACACAATCAGCCAGCTGTACTTTGTCATTTTCTTTGCAAGCTCAAGATACAGACTGTTCTTGTAATCGGCAAAGTTAATTGATTTGCTTTCTTTAAATCCGCATTCAATAAGTTCGTCGGCAAAAGAAAAATTGAAGTGGATTCCCGAAAAGAGCATTTTTTTCTTGCCGTATTTTTCGGCGAGGTACTTTCTGTATATTTCCTTGCCTTTCAAACTGCCCTTGAAGCTTGCAATCGGAATGTCGTTTTCTCCCTTGACGTATGGTGAGTTTGAAAACAGCCACAGAATTTCACCGCCTGTTTCAAGGCTATTTAGTTTCTTTATAACATTGTTGTGAAGCTCTGAAAGCTGACTAAAAGCCGAGCCTGTATCGTCAAAAACATCGGTGACGATTTCAACCTGATTTTCACAGAAATCCCTGTCAATATGCGTATTGTTTCCGAAAGGGTGAGCTGTGTGGGCAAGGAAACCGTCTTTTTGTACCCTCAGGCTTTCTTTTTCAATTCCGAAACTGCCCTTGTACATATTTTTTATGATATTTTTATTGTCAAAATTGAAGCTCATTATTGTTCATCTCAAATCTAAAAAGTCTTTCTATAACTGTTTATTCAGGTTTACATTATTTGTTAATATCAGGATTCAGGTATAACATATAATTCCTATATATTTAGTAAGCATTATAATACACTTTCATCTACATTTTGTCAAGAACAAAAGAAAGAATTGTAAAAAGAAAAGGTTGTGCTAAACAGCAACGGTCAAGACCGCTGTTTTAGTACAACCTTTTAGTTTTTGATAAACCCGACAATTAGTTTTATTTACGGTCAATAATTGTGAGCTAAACGATATAATTTAATGCGTAATTCGTAATTCGGAATGCGTAATTAATGGTCGGTCGAGAGCCTCGACACGCAAAACTCCGAATTTGTAATAGTGCGTTTTGTTCGGAAAGATTTGTTTGCTAAACAAGTTTTGATATATTATTGACGTTTTGTTTTTTTCAGTGTAGGGAACAGTCTTGACTTTTCCAACCGATTTGCGTGTCGAGGTACTCGACCGGCAACGCCGCATATAAATTAATTCGGGAACTTAACTTTTGAGTTATTCTAACCTATCCACTCGACCTCGTTCCGAATTCCGCATTACGCATTCTGAATTAGATTACATAATCATTTTCAGGCTTGTCCTTCTGCATATCAATAATATCCTGCAAGGTTATTCCGTCAAGATAATCGCAGATTACCTTGTTAAGTCCCTTCCATATCGGTAAGGTAGGGCATTCACCGCTGTGTTCACAGCCAACGGGAGTGTAGTCAAGACAGGCTACGGGAGCAAGACTGCCCTCGGTAAGGCGCAGAATATTGCCGACTGTGTAATTTTCGGGAGCTTTTGCAAGTCTGTAGCCGCCCTGATAGCCTCTGTTGGTGTTGAGAATATCGGACCTGTTTAGAATCGGCACAATCTGCTCAAGATATTTTTTTGAAATATTCTGACGTGCCGCAATGTCCTTGAGCGCAATATATCCCTCACCCTGATGCTGTGCAAGGTCAATAAGCATACGCAGAGCGTATCTTCCTTTTGTAGAAATTTTCATAATGTCAACCGCCTTTATTTACTTAACACTATAATAACATATATTTAGTAGGCTTTCAAGGGGTATGCTCACAGAGAGCGTGTGATTTTATTTGTTTGAGTAATAACTTGCAATTGATTCAGTCCGTCAAAAATTACAGATACCTTTTTGACGTAGCTTTCGTTATCTATGCTTTCATCAATCATAAGACTTGCGTTGTGTTTTTTTAGCAGTTGAGCTGTTGTCATAAGACCGATACCGCTTCCGCCTGTTTTCCTGTGCGTTGTAATTCTTCTTTTGCCGAGGTTTTCAATAACCTGCTGCTCAAACGGCAGACCGCTGTCGTAAATGCTGACTGTAAAGCTTTCGTTTTCCGAACCGAAAACAATAAGCACATTGCGGATTTCTGATTTTTGAACAGCAATAAGTGCGTTTTCACCGAGGTCAAGAATCAGAGTATTCAAATCATTTTCGGAAATCAAATCATTTACAGCTTCATTAACATCACAGGCAACCGATACGTCAAAGGCTGTGTTATCCTTAATTGCTCTGTTCATAAGGTATTTCAGGCTTGCGTCTATTGAGAAAATCCCTGTTTGCACAAGTGTTTTATGCTGGTTTTCATAGTCGCTTAAAATTGTGATTCTCTCCGATGACATAGATTTAAGCTGTGAAAGCAGTGCCAGTGACTTTTCCTTTTGCTCGTCGGGTGAGTTACAGCCTAAAATTTCCTCAACAGCCGACTCCATTGCAGGAATCAGCTTGTTGTCACGATGGATAATGCTTGATAATTCCTCATTGCTTTGCTTTAATTTCTGATTAATTTTCTGTTGTTCGGAAAGCGAATTTTCAAGTATTTCTATGTTACGCTTATATACCTTTTCAAGATATATGTTTGTAATGTGCTTTTTCCACCATAAAAGCAACAAACAGCCGACGGCAATAATAATAAAAACAATGATAATATTTTTATAGTAGTTTTCTTCCGTAATGTAAAAGAATGACGCTATAAACAAAATCAATATACTGAAAAATACGCTTAGGTCGCTGTCGAGCTTTTCGGTGAAAGACAGAATACCGTTTTGAAATCTTTTTATTCTGAAAAACAAGAACAAACATAAAAACTGAACAGCTCCGACAATCAAAAAAATTACTGAGTTTAGAATTGTTTTGTCTTTTATAAAGCTAAACAGCAAATAAGAAAACGGTAAACAAAGCAATGAAGAAATCAGATGCAGAATAAAGGTTATGCTCAACGAAATAGTTGAAAGAACAACTGATGTTCCAAAAGGCTTTTTGAATAAAACTAACCCATAGATTAACACGAAGGCGAACATTAATAATAAATTAAGCGGAGCGGCATACAATCGGACAGCATACGCCGATAATGAAATAATCACAGTAAGCGGCAAGCTGAAGAAAATATGCTTTATCTTTATCGCCTTATCCGCAAAGCGATAAAAAGCAAATATACTGCATTCGGAAATAATAAAATACTTTATCAAAGCAACTGTCAAATTAACCATCCTAACCTGATACAAATTCCTGATAAAAAGTAGAAAATCAATAAAAACAAACGAAAAACACTGCTTGGAAAATAATATATAAAAACATCTCCGTTTTTTATAATTTGAACCATAAATTAAAGAAAACGGAGGTGTAATTATGGGATTTTGGGAATGGTTCTGGTCCTTATTCAGCATTTAAAATCAAAGTCATAAACAGGTCGCATTTTTATAATGCGGCTTGTTTTTTATGCGCTAATACTCATTTTTAATCTTGTTTGCATAGTAAAAAATAAATTCCGTAAGCGTCGGTACACCCTTTGACGAGCTTATTTTTGCAGTGTAGTTTGCAAGTAAGTCGTCAATGCTGGACGTTGCCCACGCTCGGTTTATTGCATTCTGCATTGCCCGTTCAACACTGCATTCCGTTTTGCCGTACTTTTTGGCAATAATACTGCAAAGGTTCTGTGTGGGCTCCTTGATAGTAATTATAATTGCGTCGGTCAGGTATTTATATCCGACCGATTTCTGATTTACCCCGATAAGATTCAGCTCTGCAATAATTCGCCTTGTTATTCTTTTCTGATAATAAGCGGGAGTTTCGCTTTCTTCAAAATCAGCCTTATGAATCTGTTTTCTGCTCTTGATGACAGGAGCGAGCATACGCAAAAAATCAATTACCGATTTTTCACTGTACCCGTCCTGATGCTTTGACATAATGTAGTCGGCGCCGAGCTGTCTGGCTGTTTCATATGTAACAGAACTAGAGTTGTTGGTGGTGATAAGAATATACGGCACCTTGCAAAGCGACATATCTCTGATTCCGCTTAAAACATTCAGTCCGCTTCCGCTTCCATGATGAAGCTCCAGATCGAGAATTACGACGTCGGGCAATGTATCACGAATATATTCAAGCGCCTTAAAGGCGTTGTTTGTCACTCCCACAAGCATCATATCGTCAGAATTGTCTGCAAGGTTAATAATCTGTTTGCAGGCGTATTGGTCATCTTCAACAAGAAGTATTGATAATTTATTATCCATAGCGACCTCGTTAATGCTGATAAAGCAATTGTATTTTATGTTGAGTATATAATATCACTTTTTTCAACAAAAAGCAACAAAAAGCAACAAGAAACAATATTTATGAGTAAATTTATTTGTATTTGTTTTATGGTAAAATAATGAATAAATATCAAAATTATGATTAATTTAGCAAAAAATACCCCTGCAAATATATTTATTAATGAAATAAATCTTGGGTGATAAAAATATATGGAAAAGACTTTCGGCTCGTTCATTTATGAAAAAAGAACTCAAAAGCATATTTCACTTCGTGGGCTTGCAGATATGATTGACGTTTCTCCGGTGTATGTATCAAGTATAGAAAAGGGTAAACGTGCCGCACCGACATATCCTGTTCTGATGAAAATTGCAAATTCGCTTTTGCTCAATGATGAAGAAAAGGTGTTAATGTTAGATTTGGCGGCAAAGTCTAAAAATTCTTTGACTTTAGCAGAGGATTTACTGCAATATATCAATGATAATGAGATTGTGCATCAGGCGTTGCGAACGGCAAAAAAGTGCAACGCAACCGATAACGACTGGCAGGAGTTTATTGACAGCCTTTCGAAAAAATAAATAGAAGTAAAAACAAGGCGCTCGTTGTGAGCGTCTTTTTTGCATTTATAATTAATAATTTTTACCGATGTGATAATCGAAAATTTTCTGCAAATAATATGTTTGACTGCAATTACATATTTTCTGATTTTCGGAGGCGGTACAATGAACATATTTACGTCGGTGATTTTTCAGATTGCAGTTTTATTTACTTTTATTTTAATCGGTTTTATCCTTTGCAGGCTTAATTTGCTCCCGAGGGAAGCGTCAACAGTATTTTCAAAGCTTGAAAACAGAATTTTAATGCCTGCCGTTGTAATCAATACATTCCGGACAAACTGCACTGTGGAAAACATCACCAAAAAGTGGGTGTTCATTGCCTACAGCGCAGTTATTCTTGCGTTCTGTATTCTTGTGGCTTTCATAGTCAGCCGATTTCTCGGCAAAACACCGTATCTTCAGAAAATCTACAGGTATTCAATTGCGGTTTCAAACTTCGGCTTTGTCGGTACGGCTATGGTTTCGGGAATATACGGAGCAGACAGCATTGAGCTTTTCGATTATCTTATGTTCACCCTGCCGCTGAATATGTTTACCTATTCAATCGGAATTGCATGGCTCGTTCCGAACAGCGGCAAGGTGTTTTCACTTAAAACATTTCTGAATCCTATTTTTGTTTCACTGTTTATCGGTGCCGCTATCGGCTTACTGAATCTACCAAAATTTCAACTTGTTACTTCTGTGATTTCATCTGCCGCCGGTTGTATGTCGCCGATTGCTATGATTCTTACAGGCTTTGTAATCGGCGGCTACAGACTGCCCGAGCTGTTTAAACACTGGCAGACCTATGTTGTTGCAGGGATAAGGCTTGTTGCACTGCCTGCCGTTGTTGTTACTGCTTTAATGCTGTTAAACACTCCGCAGGAAATAATAATCGCAACGCTTTGCGCCCACGCAATGCCGCTTGGGCTGAATACAGTCATAATGCCGTCAGCATACGGCGAAAATCCCGAAACTGGTGCAAGTATGGCGCTTGTGTCGCAGATTTGCTCGGTGTTTACAATTCCGACTTTATTTTTTATTTTCGGCTACGCATAATTGACAAGGCGTGAATATTGTGATATTCTTAAATCATAGTATATATATATGAATTAAGGTGATGACTTGAAAATATCAACGAAAGGTCGCTATGCAGTCAGACTGATGGTGGATTTGGCGCAAAATGATAACGGTGAAAACATTTCTCTTAAAGATATTTCAAAACGTCAGAATTTGTCGCTGAAATATCTTGAACAGATTATTACGGTGTTGACAAGGGCTGGCTACGTTATAAGCACACGTGGCTCAAACGGCGGCTATCGTCTTACGCACAAGCCTGAATATTATACAGTGGGAATGATTTTACGTCTTACCGAGGGCAGTCTTGCTCCTGTTTCCTGCCTTGACGGGGATATGAACACCTGTGAGCGCAGAGAAAACTGCGGTACGCTGTTTATTTGGGAAGAGCTTTACAAGGCTATCTGCGGCGTGGTTGATAACATCACGATTGCAGACATTATAAATAAGGGTGCAGATAACTATATTATATAGTCCGGAGATATATTTACTCCGATTTTAAAATAAAATCATACTAAATGAGTAGGAAAAATATGAAATATTTTTAAAAAACCTATTGACAAATAAAAATACTGT
>CAMKNF010000093.1 GCA_946414115.1 uncultured Ruminococcus sp.
AAACAAACCGACTTTTCCACTCGATTTGCCCGCCGAGGCACTCGGCTAAATTATAATTTAAAATATAAATAAAAGGTGAATTATGAACAGTTTTCAGTTAATAGTAAACGAAGTTAAAAAGGCGGTCAACGGCAAGGACAGGGCGATTGTAACCTCGCTCCTTGCAATTCTCGCTAACGGAAACATACTGATTGAGGATATACCCGGTGTGGGCAAAACTACAATGGCGGTTGCATTTTCAAAGGCTCTCGGTCTGAAATACAATCGTGTGCAGTTTACTCCCGACACTCTGCCGTCCGACATTACAGGCTTTGCCGTATACAACAAGGAGAGCGGAAAAATTACCTTTAACAAGGGCGCAATATTCTGCAATCTTTTCCTTGCGGACGAGCTTAACAGAACCTCAAGCCGAACGCAGGCGGCTCTGCTTGAAGCAATGGAGGAACAGCAGGTGACGGTTGAGGGACATTCCTATCCGCTTGAACGTCCGTTTTCGGTTATCGCAACGCAGAATCCTGCCGGTGCGTCGGGAACTCAGCTTTTGCCCGATTCGCAGACCGACCGTTTTATGGTAAGAATTTCAATGGGCTATCCCGACAATGACTCCGAGTGCAAAATGCTATTGAACCGCAGTCACAGCAATCCGCTTGATGACGTCAACTGCGTTGTGACAAGAGAACAGCTTTCGGAAATGCAGAACAGCGTAAAAGAGGTTTTTGTAAAGAGGGAAGTAGCAGAATATATCGTTTCGCTTGTTTCGGCAACGAGAAACAGCAATCTTATTCTGCGTGGTGCAAGTCCGAGAGCAACGCTTTCGCTTACCGATATGGCAAAGTCAGCCGCATATGCCGCAGGCAAGGACTACGTTACTCCGCAGGATATTCAGAATGTGTTTTTGCCCACCCTCGGTCACAGAATTATTTTAAGCTCCGAATCGGTTTCAAGACATCTTAACAGCGAGCAGGTGCTCAAGCATATTTTGTCAAAGGTCAGAGTGCCGAGGATTTAGTTATGATAAAAAATATTGTAATCTATCTTTTACTTCTCATCTCTGCCTTTGTTTTCAACATATTTTATTTTGGCTGGTTTTCGTGGTTTTTACTTGTTCTGACAATCGCAATTCCGCTTGTATCGCTTATAGTCAGCCTGCCGTTTATGATTTGCAGTGCAGTAAACGGAGTTCTTGTTTTTACCCACGACAGCATAAAAATCGGAGAAGATTTTTATGTAGGCGTTACGGGCAAAAAGGGAAGAGCGGTATTCTGTCCTCGTATAAAAATTAAGCTGAATGTTAAAAATGACTTTTGCAGAAAGAGCGAAAATCTGAAAATCATATATTCGGGCACGCTCAAAAAGCAGTTTTATACGAAATGCAATAAGTTTTCCAAGCACTGCGGCTGTGTCGGTATTAAGGCAAAATATGCCAAAATTTATGATTTTATTGGGATTTTCTTTATCCCGATAAAGCTTGACTGCAACATAAGCTGTGATGTTATGCCAAAGACAAAAAAGCCTTCCGTTCTGCCCGACAGCAGTAAAATTTCAATTTTAGGCTATAAGCCGAAAAACGGCGGATTTTCAGACTACTACGAATTAAGGCAGTACCAAAGCGGCGACAGTCTTAAGAATATCCATTGGAAATTATCTTCAAAATATGATGATTTGATTGTGCGTGAGCCAAGCACTCCTATTTACAGACAATTTTACGTAAGGCTGTTGTTTAACCAAAACGCAGATATAAACGACGATATTCTGGCTCGGTTTATGTACGTTTGCAATTACCTGAATAAAAACGGTGCACCCTGTCTTGTATTTAATAACGGAAGAGAAATATCGTCAATTGCCAATCCCTCACAGCAGAAAGAGTTTATCAAGGCGTTATACAGAAATCATCCTTATAACACTTGCTTTGCCGATACAGCGCCCTCGCTTGTGTATGCAATCGGGGAGAGCGGTGAGGAGGTGAGCGGAGTATGAAAAACAAAACAGAATTTTTCGTAAGCTCTGCCGCTTCGCTGACGCTTGTGCTTTCTCTTATTTGGTGCTTTTCCTCGTCCTTTTCAATCTCGGCGTCGCCTTTTGTTGTCGTACCGTCAACTTTGATTTTTACCTCGTATTTTGCGCTGATTGCAAAGCTTGTAGAGCGAAAATCAACCTTTCTAATTTGCCATTTGGTGACGGCGGCGGTGTTTGTTTTTACGGTGCTGTTTTCGCTTGAAACGCTTCTATCGCAAGTGAATTACGCAGTAAACTGTGTGCTTGAAATCTACTCAAAATATCTGCCTTGCCCGACCTCGGTAGTGTTTTCTTCAACGAAATCATTTGGCGCAGACTATTTATTCGTACTGCTTTCGTTTTTGTTAAGTGCGGTTTTTGTAAATTCGCTGGTACGTATAAGAAGGATTTATCCTATACTTATGCTGTCGGTGCTTGTCCTCGTTCCGTGCTTTATTATCGTTGACACGCTCCCGTCACTTGTACCATTGGTAGTTGCAGTATCACTGCTTTTTGCACTGTATGTCACGTCATTTGTACGCAGAAAAAATCCGTCACAGAGCGGAGCGGTTATGCTTTGTGCAACTGCCGTTATTCTGATTGTTTCAATAATAATCTGCTCTATATTTCCTGCTCTGAATTATAAAAGATATGACTGGCAGGATAGTTTGTTAAATTACGCCGAGAGAATAACAGGCATAAAGGGCGAACAAAGCTCTGCATCAAGCATTTCTTCCGTAGGTAATCTGATAAACGATACACAGGATCTTGCAAAGCTCGGTAAGCTTGAACAGCAGGGAAGAAAGGTTATGAGGATTCTGACCGACAAGGGAGGTACAATGCATCTCAAGGGCGTTTCGTATGCAAACTACTCGGGAAATAAGTGGTCGATTCTCACTGACGAGCAGAACGAGTCACGCCCACAGGATTACAACTCCTTTACTATGGCAAAGGACGGCTCCAAAAAAGAGTGGTCATTAAGCATTATTACGGAAAACGGAGAAAATATAATGTACTCTCCGTATTTCACAAAGGAGATTCCAAAGGATTTTGAAGCCGTAAGCGATGTACTTGTAAAAAACAATTTCAAATATATTTCCTATGAATTAAGTTACCTGCCGTACTCTGCAAACGAGGTTTACTACTCAAGTACATCTTCGTCGTATTATGAATACAGGGATTTTGTCTACGACAACTATACACAGCTTCCCGAGGAAACAAGGTATAAGCTGATTGAAATAGGAGAACAGAACGGAATATATTTACCGAGATACGGCGGAGATGAAAATGACGACAGTTCCTTATACGGCTATAAAACAAATGCGCAGTTTGCAAAGCTTGTAAAGGACTTTGTTTCATCACGTGGTTACTACTCGCTTGATGCAGAGATTATGCCCGAGGGTGAGGATTTCTCCGTATGGTTCTTAACAAAGGCAAAGTCGGGCTACTGCGTTCACTATGCAGCTTCTGCGGCGGCAATGCTTCGAGCCTACGGTGTGCCGACAAGGTACGTTACAGGTTACTGCGTAAATGCAAAAGCAGGTGAGTGGACGGTCGTTTCCTCTGACAATGCACACGCTTGGGCAGAGTACTTTGACGATGAAATGGGTTGCTGGATTCCGCTTGACGCAACACCGCCGTCTTTTGAGCCGGCACAGTACAATTCAGCGACAGAAGAAACAAAAGCAACGCAGAATAATACTCAGGATGAAACCGAGCCGACAACAGTCGCTCAATCGGAAACAACTGTTCCGCTGACGACTTCTGCAAATGCCAATACAACAAACAATAATCCAAATAAAGAAAATAATAGTTTCGGAGCAATTCAAATTGTTTTGACGGTGATAATCATATTATTGTTACTTGCGGCGGCTGTAATAATCAGGCGTAAAATCCTGCTGACAATCCGGAATAATCATTTTTCAAAGGGCAGAAATAACAGTAGGGCGATTTGTATTTATCGTCACATTGAATCCCTCGGCAGATTTTCAAATAACATAATTCCCGAAGAGATAAAGGAAATTGCTCTGAAAGCAAGGTTCAGCAGTCATACGATTAGCAAAGATGAGCTAAAAACTCTTATGTCCTATCACGCCGACGCTGAAAAGGAGCTTTTGCGCAACAGCTCAAAATTCAAGAGGTTTTATTTTAAATTTATTCTTGTTCTGACAAAATAAAAACAGGACTGCACAATTTACGGTAAGCTTTACTGTAATTGTGCAGTCCTTTAATTTGTTAAACTCAGCTTGCGTAATATGACGCTATGTTTTGCAGCTTCCTGCGTGCTTTTGTAATATGTCTTGAAACCGTTGAGGCGTTAAGCCCAAGCTCGGACGCTATTTCCTTTTGCTTTTTGTCGTTGAGATAGTGCTCGGTAAGGCATATTCTCTGCATATCTGTAAGCTCTGTTACAATAGCTTTTGAAATGATTTCTTTCATTTTTCTGCGACTTTCAGAATTAGTCGTGCCGTTCGGAACAAAGCTTGAAAAAAGAATTGTGCTTGTGTTTTCATCGGTAAAATGGATAATCTTCGTTTTCATTTAAGCCACTCCCTTGTGCCTTGCCAGCAGATGATTTGCAATATCAAGACATTCGTTGTAGTACGTCCTGTATTTTGCAATCTTCATATTAATCTCTTTCTGCTCAAAAGGCGTTTTGCCTTTGCGTTCATTTTTCAGTTTTTCTATAACAATGGCAATTTCAGCCGCTGTGTTGTAATATTCCTGTGACCATTCAAAATAGTTCATCAATGTACTTCCTCCGCATCATTCATTTTCTTTGAAACAGACGGGGCATTCTGTTTCGGGAAAGCACTAAAGCAACTCTTATTCCACAATTTCAAATTGCTTTATTTGCTTTCCTAATTTAATTATATTTTGAATTTTCGTGTTTTTCAAGAGAAAATAGAACGAATGTTCGAAAATTGAAATTAAACTACACCATTGTGTCATTGTCAGGACAATGTTTCCGACTATTATTCAAATTGTGAATAGTGAAAACAAGAAGAAACATTGCATCATTTTTGTATCATTTGTCAGGTATGAAAAAATTAAAATTGCTCAAAAAGAGTTTTTTAAACACTTGTGAAAAAATTATGCACAAAACAAGTCTTAAAATATTGTGCATATCGTCATTTTGACTGTTGAGAAAAGACAAATCCGCCTGTTTGCACTTGAAATTCGGTCGAAAAAATAGTATAATATATGAAAATGAAATGCTCACATTGAACATTCATTTTCATAAAACACACAATCGCAAAACAGACCGTCGGGAGACGGTCTGTTTTGCATTTAAAGAATAAAACGGCTGCCGTAACAGCAGCCGTAAATTTTTGACTATTTACTTGTTTTTGTTTAATGTGAACAACAAAAACAGCGATGCCTGACTTGGCACCGCTGTAATAATTTATTATTTTATTAAGAAACATTAAGAAACAAACTGAAGGGGATTGAGCTTATTTGAATTGTAGATAACTTCAAAATGGAGGTGAGGTCCTGTTGAGTTACCCGTTGAACCTACATATCCGATTGTATCACCCTGTGAAACGTGCTGTCCGTAAGATACAGCCAAGGAACTGCAATGACCGTAGAGCGTCTGATAACCGTTGCCGTGGTCGATGATTACACAGTTTCCGTAGCCGTTACCCTTGTCGCTTGCTTGAATAACTGTTCCGCTGTCAGAGGCAACAATTGCTTGACCTGAAATGCCGCCTGACGCAATATCAATACCGTTGTGCATTCTGCCCCAACGCCATTCATAATAGCTTGAAATGCTGTGAGTGTAGGGAACAGGCCAGCAGAAAGATCCTGAAGCAGAAGAGCCGGAGCTTGATTTGGATACGGAACTGCTTTCTTCAACAACGCCGTTCTTTGAACCCTTTACAACAACCTCGTCAACTGCCTTTGTAATAACCTTGGTGTCGGTTTCAACAGCGTCGGTCTGCATACCGTCGGTAAACGTGGTGCGGATTGTAACTTCTTCCTCGCCGTTTTTGCCTTCGGTTTTTACCTTTTTATAAGATGATGACTGTGAATCGTCATATTCTGTCTTTACTTCGTACTCAATTTCTCTTGTATAAACAATGTCGGTTGAAAGGGCAATTGAGAATTTGCCCTCGGCAGCAGCCATAATTTCGGATACAGTCATAATGTCATCTTCCGCAAAGCTTCCGCCCTTTACAACAACGTCATTTGCAAATTCTGTTGTTGTTTCATCGTCATAACCCTCTTTGTAATCAGTAAGAACCTTATCAAGAGCGGCGTTAAGTGCGTCGGTTTCGCTTGTTGCGCCGATAAGCTCGCCGTCAATGTAAAGACCCGAACAGCCGTTGCCGATGTTGTCGTTAAGAAGTGCCTTTGTAATTGAAGCGTATACACCCGAACCGAGAGTGTTTGTTGCCTCGTCAGCTGTTGATGCAAATACTGAATTAACCTTTGCATTGTTCTCACCGCCGTTATCGTTATTTTCTGACGGAGCAGTCTGAACAGTAGATGAGGTTGTAATAACTTTTGGTGTGTTGTCATAAGAGTCAAGTGCGCTTGCTACTGTTACGCAGGAAAGCATAATCGCCGACGCACAGGCAACAACTGCAAGAACAGCTTTTTTCTTAAGAATAGTATGAGTGCGATAAGCTGATGCAGGTGCGCTGTGGGCGTGTTTTTTACTGCCCTTTACAAATGAAATACCCGAAACAGCGTCCTTAAGCGAGCTTGTAAATTCTCCCTTTGCACCGTTTCTGTTTTCAGTATAACACTTGTCAAGAACAGAGGCATTTCTTTTAGCTTTTGCGTTCTTAACTGTTTTAGCAGTAAGTCTGTCTGATTTTTTGCCGATAAAACGAGCCGAAACTTCAGAAAACTTTTTGCTTACTGTCTTTGCCAGACAGACAGACGCCCTCTTTACAAAGCGAACCGTTTTGTAAGCAACGGACGGCTGACAGGTTTTTCTTGTTGATTTTTTCTTTTCTGTTGAAAGACTTTCTATTTCATTGAAACCTTCCAAACCAATGAACTTTGTCTTCAAAATAATTTCTCCTATCTCATTAACCGTTACATTTTTGTAACAAACTCAACGTCTTAATTATATCAAATTGTAACGATTTTGCAATAAGAGAATTAAAAAACGTAACCTTTAACAGAAAAACCACCAATAACCGTCACTAATATCTGTTAAAATGCACAATATTTCTTCAAATTAATTATACTGTAAGTTATCGACACTGTAATATTTCAACAAAGAGTAATATTCTTTTAAAGCAGAAACAGCACCGTTTTTGTCGTGTTCCTTGTAATTTCCGCATTCAATAGCAGTTGTTCCGGGAATTTCTCCGATATGCTCACTGCACTTTTTAACTGTTTCTTTTATAAGGTCAAGAGCCTGCTGATGACTTAAATTTCTTACAAGGAAATAAAATCCCGTTCTGCATCCCATAGGACCGAAATAAATTACATTGTCTGCATACTCGCTGTTGCGTGCATAGGTTGCAAAAAGGTGCTCGATGGTGTGCATAACAGGGTTTGGCAAAAACGGGGGAGTATTGGGTTTTACAAAACGCATATCATAGGTTGTGATGTCGCCGTCAATTCGTGAAATATAAACTCCGGGATTCAATGTGTTGTGATTAACGGTAAAGCTTGCAATTCTTTTCATTATAATGTCATTCCTTTTTAAATAAAAATATATTATATATTAGAATCAGATGTGATTTTGATGTTTGGCGATATAAACGATAATTTAGCCGTTGGTATTATAGCAACATTGACGTAGGGACACGGCGTGCCGTGTCCACACAAAAATTGTAATGCAATTTTTG